>NZ_JBEOSD010000124.1:0-25506 GCF_040302735.1 Streptomyces sp. NPDC097619
GGGAAGAAGCCGGTCAGGAACAGACCGGCGTTCGGGTCGCCCGCCAGGAACATGTTGATGTCACCGTGCACCGTGGTGGCTCGACGGACTGTTCCGTCGAGCCCCGCAGGGTGTGTGGGTCGGGTCGGGTGCGCCGAGTCGTTGCCCCCGTGCGGTGGGCGGGTCAGGTGCGTTGGAGGGCCGCCAGGCGTTCGGCGAAGGGGGTGATCGTGAAGCCGTGGTCCGGGTCGACCGAGGTGATGGCTCCGGTGAGGGAGCGGGGGGCGATGGCCGCCGTGGTGTCCACGTCCGGGGTGGCGGGTGCGGGTGTGGGTGTGAGCGCGGGTGGGGGGATGGGGGCGGGGGCCTCGGGTGCGGGGGCGGACGGGGTGAGGGTCTTGGCCAGTTCGGTGGCGGCGCGGGTGATGCGGTGGGCCAGGCCGTCCTCGCCCCAGTCCTCCGAGGCCGCGTAGACCGCGGTGGGGAGGGTGAGCGCGCGCAGGTAGCTGAAGAGCGGGCGCATGGCGTGTTCGGTGACCAGCGAGTGGCGGGCGGTGCCGCCGGTGGCACCCAGGAGGACGGGCTTGCCGGTGAGGGCGTCCTTGTCGATGAGGTCGAAGAAGGATTTGAAGAGGCCGCTGTAGGAGCCCGCGAAGACCGGGGTGACGGTGATCAGGCCGTCCGCGGCCGCGACGGCGTCGAGGGCCGCCGCGAGCCGGGCGGGCGGGAAACCCGTGGTGAAGTGCTGGGCGATCTCCGTGGCCAGGTCCCTCAGCTCGATCGTTTCGACGGTGGCGTGGGGGTGATGGGCCAGGGTGCCGGCCGCGAGGCGGTCGGCGAGCAGGCGGGTGGAGGAAGGGGAGCTGAGACCTGCCGAGACGACGACGAGCTTCATGCCTGCTGCTCCTGTTCCTGCTTCCGGCCCTCAACGTGGTTCCGGGACGCGGACGGGGACGGGGCCTGGGGGTTGGACTGGGCCTCGGTGCGGGTGGCTTCCTCGGCGCGGGCGGCCACGCGGGCGGCGTGGGTGGGGGCGTCGGGGACGCCGGGGCGGCGGAGGCTCGCGAACTCCTTGCGGAGGACGGGGACGACCTCCTCGCCGAGCAGGTCGAGCTGTTCGAGGACGGTCTTCAGGGGCAGGCCCGCGTGGTCCATCAGGAACAGCTGGCGCTGGTAGTCGCCCACGTAGTCCCGGAACGAGAGGGTGCGCTCGATGACCTGCTGCGGGGAGCCGACGGTGAGCGGGGTCTGCGAGGTGAACTCCTCCAGGGAGGGCCCGTGGCCGTAGACCGGCGCGTTGTCGAAGTAGGGGCGGAACTCGCGGATCGCGTCCTGGGAGTTCTTCCGCATGAAGACCTGGCCGCCGAGGCCGACGATGGCCTGCTCGGGGGTGCCGTGCCCGTAGTGGGCGTACCGCTGGCGGTACAGGTTCACCATCTGCCGGGTGTGGGAGGCGGGCCAGAAGATGTGGTTGTGGAAGAAGCCGTCGCCGTAGTACGCGGCCTGCTCGGCGATCTCGGGCGAGCGGATCGAGCCGTGCCAGACGAAGGGGGCGACGTCGTCCAGGGGGCGGGGCGTCGAGGTGAAGGACTGGAGCGGCGTGCGGAACTTGCCCTTCCAGGTGACGGTGTCCTCGTCCCAGAGGCGGCGGAGCAGGGCGTAGTTCTCGATGGCGAGGTCGATGCCGTCGCGGATGTCCTTGCCGAACCAGGGGTAGACCGGGCCGGTGTTGCCGCGGCCCATCATGAGGTCGACGCGGCCCTCGGCGAGGTGCTGGAGCATCGCGTAGTCCTCGGCGATCTTCACCGGGTCGTTGGTGGTGATCAGCGTGGTGGAGGTCGAGAGGATGAGGTTCTCGGTGCGGGCGGCGATGTAGCCGAGCATCGTGGTCGGGGAGGACGGGACGAAGGGCCGGTTGTGGTGCTCGCCCGTGGCGAAGACGTCGAGGCCGACCTCCTCCGCCTTCTGCGCGATGGCGAGCATCGCCTTGATGCGCTCGTGCTCGCTGGGCGCGCGTCCGGTGGTCGGGTCCGGCGTGACGTCTCCGACGGTGAAGATCCCGAACTGCATGGCTGGCTCCGCTCCCCTGCTTCGTAGGGTTGTTGATTTTTCAACTATATCCTGGAACGGGGAGGTGGGGGGACCTATTCCCTGGGTGGTGAGGCGGGGGGCGGGGGCAGGAAGGGTGGGGGGTGGAGGGGTGGGGCACAGCGGACGGGGCCGGGAGGAGTCCCCCTCTCGTTCCCGGCCCCGGCTCCCCTCCCCCGGTGTGCGGCGGTCCCGGTCCCCCGTGGTCCGGGACCGCCGCGGTTCGTGGCCCCCCCGTTCGGTCAGGCGAGGGACAGGCTGTCGACGGTGGGGGCCACCGGGCCGAACAGGTCGGTGATCGTGGTCAGGGCCGCGGCCTGGAGGGTGGCGGCGGGCAGGACGGTACCGTCCGGGGCCGCGAGGGGGCGGGTGGCGGTGGCCTCGGCGACCACGGTGGGGCGGAAGCCGAGGTTGAAGGCGCCCTGCGCGGTGAAGGTGACGCACATGTGGGTCATGAAGCCCGCGAGGACGAGGTCAGGGCCGGCGCCGAGCTCGCGGAGCGTCTTCTCCAGCGTGGTGCCGTGGAAGGCGTTCGGGACCTGCTTCACCACGACCGTCTCCCCCTCGCGCGGGGCGACCTCGGGGCTGATGGCGCCGATCTCCGCGCGGATGTCGTACGGGGTGCCCTCCCCGCCGTCGTTGACCACGTGCACCACGGGGGTGCCGGCGGCGCGGGCGGCGGCCAGGAGGCGGGCCCCGGCGGCGAGGGCCTGCTCGGCGCCCTCCAGTGCCATGACGCCGCCGCGGTAGGTGTTCTGGAAGTCGATGAGGACGAGGGTGCTGTCGGCGAGGCGGGGCAGCTCGTTCGTGAGGCCGGAGACCTCGCGGAGGGGGGCGGAGGCGGTGGGCGTGGTGGTGGCGGTGGTGGCGGCGGGGTTCTGGGACGGGGTGGATTCGGGCATGGCTGTGCTCCTGTGCGTGGTGGGTGGGTTCCCGGACGGGCCGGGTCGTGTGCGGGGTGGGCGTGGGCGTGCGGGTGGGCGTGCGCGCATGGGTGCGGGTGGGCGCGGTGGGCGCGGTGGGCGCGGGTGTGGGTGTGGGTAGGCCGGAGGGGCCTTGCGGCCTTGGGGGACGTAGGGGTGCGGGTCGGGTGACCGGGTGGTCAGGTGGTGGTGCGGAAGCGGCGGCGGTAGGCGGCCGGGGTGGTGTTGAGCTGGTGCCGGAAGGCGCGGTGGAGGGTTTCCACGGAGCCGAGGCCGCTGGTCGCGGCCACCCGTTCGAGGGTGTGGTCGGTGCCCTCCAGGAGGCGGCGGGCCGATTCGACGCGGGCGGCTTCCACGTACGAGGCCGGGGTGGTGCCGGTCTCCTGGCGGAAGACGCGGGCGAAGTGGCGCTCGCTGAGGTTCATGCGGGCGGCGAGGGCCGCGGCGGAGAGGTCCCCGTCGAGGTGGTCGGCGATGTGCATGCGGAGGTCGTCGATGTCGCGGCGGGAGGCCGCCGGTTTGGAGAGAGGTACGGAGAACTGGCTCTGGCCGCCCTGGCGTTTGAGGTACATGACCAGGTGGCGGGCGACGGCCAGGGCCGTCTCCTCGCCCAGGTCCTCCGCGACGAGGGCGAGGGCGAGGTCCATGCAGGCGCTGATGCCGGCCCCGGTCCAGACCCGGCCGCTGCGGATGAAGATGGGGTCGGGGTCGACGGTCACCTCGGGGTGTTCGGCGGCCAGTTGGGCCGCCGTGGACCAGTGGGTGGTGGCCGTGCGGCCGTCGAGGAGCCGGGCCGCGGCCAGGAGGTGGGCACCCGCGCAGACCGAGGCGACGCGGCGGGCCTGCGGGGCGGCCTCCTCCAGCCAGGTGACCACGTCGGGGTCGACGCGGGCCCGGATCTCGCCGTCGGGGTGGACGTCCACGGCACCCGGAACCAGCAGGGTGTCCACGGCCCCGGCCACCTCGGCGAAGGAGAGGTCGGCGACCAGGCGGATCCCGGCGGCCGTGGTGACGGGGCCGGGGGCCGGGGCGGCGAGCTCCACGCGGTAGCCGGCGCGGCCGCCGGTCTCGCGGTTGGCCAGCGCGAAGACCTCGGCGGGGCCCGTGACGTCGAGGAGGTCGACGTCCGGGAAGAGGACGATGATCACGCGGCGGGTGCGGGGCATGGGTCCATCGTGGCCGGTGGCGGGGGTGGCGGCAATGACGGTCTTCTGTCAGATCCGGACACGGGGATCCCCCGGAGGGGTCAGGGGCCGGGGAAGGCAGGGAGCGGCCGGTCAGGAGCCGAGGGCGGACGGGCCGGTCAGGGGCCGGTCAGCGGCCGGTCAGGGGCCGAGGGTGGCGTGGATGCGGTCGATGGCGCGGAGGATCTCCGCCCGGTTGCCGGCCTTCTTCATCCAGAACGGGAGGCGCGCGATCAGGGTCATCCGGCGCCCGTGGTCGCCCCAGGGGATGCCCTCGCGGAGCGTGGCCTGGACGTAGCGCTTGATGAGGTCGAGGTGCGCGAGGTCGTAGGCCCAGATCAGGCCGTGCCGGGTCTCCGTCTGCAACCACAGAGGGAGGCCGAAGTACGGGTCTCCGGCCTGGTGGCGGGAGCTGCCGTAGATGACGACGGAGCGGCCGGTCCAGGACTTCGCCAGCCCGCAGTTGCCGCAGGCCAGCCGCCGCGGGGCGAAGAGCCCGGACGGGGCCCGGGGCGGGGCCGGGACCGGGGATGCGGACGCTTTCGCCTTCGGAGCCGGGACCGGATCCGGAGCCGGGGCGGGGGTGGGAGTGAGGGTGGGGGTTGAGATGACCCGGGCGGGCCGGTCGCAGCGCGGGCAGCGGACGAGGATCGAGTCGAGGAAGTCGTCCTTCTCGGCGCGGGGATCCCTGAAGCGGTGGCCGGGCGGCGTGGTGCGGGTCATGGCCGAAGTATGGGCGGCCGGGGCCCGGCGGCTCCACGGGTTTCCGGCGGCAGCGGGCCCGGGATCGGGGGCGGGGGCGGGGGCGGGGTGATCGGGGGTGCCGGCTAGGGTGCAGGATCATGTCGCTGATGCCCGAGGTCGCCGAAGTTTCCGAGGTTGCCGTGCTCCCCGAGGTTGCCGCGGGTCCCGAGGCCGCGCGCGGGGCCGTGCTGCGTCCCGCGACCCGTGCCGAGCTGCCGGCCGTGCTGGCGCTGCTCGCCGACGAGGAGCGGGTGGTGGATCCGGCTTCGGTGGTCGTCGGGGAGGCGTACGAGCGGGCCTTCGCGGCGATCGAGGCGGATCCGCGGAACGAGCTCCTGGTGCTGGTCGCGGCGGAGAGCGGCGAGGCGGATCGGGCGGGCGGAGCGGACCGCCGGGCCGTGGTGCTGGGCTGCCTCCAGGCCACGTACATCCCCGGCCTGGGCAAGGGCGGTGCCGAACGGGTCCTCATCGAGGCGGTGCGCATCCGCGCGGACCGGCGCGGTACGGGGCTGGGGCGGGTCCTGATGGAGGGCGCGGTCGCCCGGGCCCGGGAGCGGGGCTGCGCCCTGGTGCAGCTGACGAGCAACAAGGAGCGGGCGGCGGCGCACCGGTTCTACGAGGGCTTGGGCTTCACGGCGAGCCACGACGGCTTCAAGCGGATGCTGTAGCGGGGCTGGCCGGCATCCGGCGACGGGGCGCGCGAGTCGGGCTGTACGCCGGGTTCTGTCGCCCGGCGGGCCCGGCTCCTGCCGGGCCGACGATCCCGTCGTACCGGCTGGGATCCGGCCTCTCGGGCTGGTGGTGGAGGGCGTGAGTCCATCCGGATCCAGGCGCCCACCGAGCGGCAGGGACGGCTGCACGCCTACGGAGTCCTCGCGCAGCGACAGCCGGCCATCGGGCACGTCGAGGCTGCCTGCGAGTCCTGGCAGCGGTTCCTGGACAAGTACGAGGTGCTTTCCTCGGCCCGGGGGGACGAACACTTCGAGGTGATGACGCTGCGCCTACGGCCGTACGGGCGCGTTCGAGCCGTGCGGGAGTTGCGGGAACGGGCCCGGCTGGTCGGGGCGCTCAAGAGGTGACGCGGGGCCCGGGGCCCTACGGTGGCGCGCGGGCTGAGGGGCCTTGCGGGGCCGGGGCGGCTCGGGTGTGCTCGGGGCCGGGCTGCGGCGCGAGAGAGGCGCGGGGGCCGGGCAGGGACGTGTCTGGGTCGCTGCGCGGGAGCCTGGGACGACGTCGGACGGCGTCGGGCGCGGACCGGTTCGGGCTCGGGATCGCTTCGACCACGCGTCGCTTCAGCCGTGGAAACGGTCCCGCCCCGGAGGCCCCGTCAGTTGGCCGGGGAGGTGGGGGTGTTCGGGGAGATGAAGGCTTCCAGGGCGGAGAGGAGGGTGGCGTCTATGAGGGCTTCTCTGTGGGGGTCGCCCGCGTCGGGGTCCTTGGCCTGGAGGTAGGCGAGGAGCTGCTCGGCGCGCAGGGGCGGGGTGCCCTCGGGGGTGGGGAGGGCGGAGAGGCGTTCCTGGAGGAGGTCCAGGATGGCGCGGCGGCGGTCTTCGGTCATGGGCCAGTGTGGGGGCACGGCGCTAAAGGGGCGGTGGGGCGGTCCGGGGGGCTCCGATGGCAGGGGGATGACAAAGGGGCGCGGGGGTGGGGCGGGTGGGGTGGCAGGAATGCCGGCCGGGGCGGGGGACGTGGCAGCGTCCGGGGAGTAATTCGCCTTCTGCGGGCCGGTCCTGGGGGTGCGGGGGTCTGTTCGTTGACTGGTTTCCGCGGGTGTCGGCAGTCTCGGATTCACCGCGACCGACCGAAACGGGAGACACGAGATGTCAGAAACCAGAGCTCCGAAGAAGGTGATTCTGGCGGAGCCGCGTGGATTCTGCGCAGGTGTGCGCCGCGCGATTTCGATCGTCGAGGAGGCACTGAACAAGTACGGCCCGCCGGTGTACGTGCGGAAGGAGATCGTGCACAACCACTACGTGGTGCGGTCCCTGGAGCAGCGCGGTGCGATCTTCGTGGACTCCGAGGAGGAGGTGCCCGAGGGCGCGGTGTGCGTGTTCTCCGCGCACGGCGTCTCCCCGGCGGTCCGCACCAACGCCAAGCAGCGCGAGCTCGACGTCATCGACGCGACCTGCCCGCTGGTGTCGAAGGTGCACCAGGAGGCCATCCGGTACGCCCGCGACGGCAAGACGATCCTCCTGATCGGCCACAGCGACCACGAGGAGGTCGAGGGCACCTACGGGGAGGCCCCCGAGGCGACCATCATCGTCGAGGACGTGGAGTCGGTGGCCAAGCTGGACCTGCCCTCGGACGCCAACGTGGCGTACCTGTCGCAGACCACCCTGTCGCTCGACGAGACCTCCGGGATCATCGACGCGCTGCGGGAGAAGTTCCCGGCCCTGGGCGGTCCCGCGAAGGGCGACATCTGCTACGCGAGCCAGAACCGGCAGAACGCGGTCAAGGCCATCGCGGAACGCAGCGACCTGGTCCTGGTGGTGGGTTCGACGAACTCCAGCAACTCGATCCGGATGGTGGAGGTGGCCCGGGACCTGGGGACCGCCGCCTACCTGGTGCCCGAGGTGGGTGATCTGGACCCGGCGTGGCTGGAGGGGGTCACCTCGGTCGGCGTCAGCGCCGGGGCGAGCGCCCCGGAGATCCTCGTCGACCAGCTGCTGGAGCGGCTCGTCGAGTACGGCTACACCGGGCTGGAGCTGGAGCAGTCGGCGGTGGAGAACGTGGTCTTCGGCCTGCCGGCGTCGCTCGCCGGGGCCTCGTCCGCCACGTGAGTTCACCCGGATTCCCCGCGGGGTTCCGCGCACGGTTCCGCGCGCATTCCGAATGCGCACATTCCGAATTCCTCTCAGACTCTCAGAGAAGGCTGCCATGACGACCGTAGTCCCCGATATCCAGCAGCTCCGGGCCGATTTGCTCGGCCAGGTGGAGCAGCGGCTGGAACAGTTCGTCGAGCACCAGCGCGCGTACTGGTACGGCATCAACCCGCGGGCCGCGCAGCCCGTGGACGCGATCTCCTCGCTCGTGGCCAGCGGCGGCAAGCGGCTGCGCCCGGTGTTCGCGCTCAGCGGCTTCCTGGCCGCGGGCGGCAACCCCTCCGACACGGTGGCCGTGGACGCCTCGGCGGCGCTGGAACTGCTCCAGGCCTTCGCGCTGATCCACGACGACGTGGTGGACAACTCCTCTCTGCGTCGCGGTTCGCCCACCGTGCACCGGGTGCACGAGGCGGAGCACCAGAGCAACGGCTGGCAGGGCGAGTCCCGCCGGTTCGGTGAGGGCGTCGCCGTCCTCGCCGGGGACCTGGCGCTGATCTACGCCGACCAGCTCACCAACCGCTTCCCGGCCCCGGCCCGCGCCGTCTGGGACGAGCTGCGCGCCGAGATGATCATCGGTCAGCACCTGGACGTCGCGGTCGCGGCGGAGGGCGTGGTCGACCCGTCGCTGTCGCGCTGGATAGCCGTGTGCAAGTCGGGCCGCTACACCATCCACCGTCCGCTGGTGCTGGGCGCGACCCTGGCCGGCCGTCCCGACCTGGCCTCGGCCTTCGAGACCTACGGTCTGGCGCTCGGCGAGGCCTTCCAGCTCCGCGACGACCTGATCGACGCCTTCGGCACCACCGAGGACGCCGGCAAGCCCACCGGTCTGGACTTCGCCGAACACAAGATGACCCTGCTGCTGGCCCTGGCCGCCGAGCGCGACCCGCGGGTGCGCGGGCTGCTGGACCGCAAGGACGGCGCGCCCTGGGACGTGGACCTGATCCGCCAGGTGCTGGAGGAGACCGGGGTCCGGGCGACGGTGGAGCGCACCATCGCGGGGCTCGTGGACAAGGCGGTCGAGTCGATCGCGGCTTCCGGGCTGGACCGGGAGTGGGTCGAGGAGTTCTCCCGGCTGGCGACGCGGGTCGCCTACCGCAGCCACTGACCCCCGACCGCCCACGGGAGCGAACCATGCCCAGAACACTGATCGTAGGCTTCGGCCGGGCCGGTCACGGGCTGCACTGGACCGTGCTGGAGCGGCTGCGCCGCACCGAACGCGGTGCCGCCCTGATCTCCGACCTGCCCCCGGTGGTCCACGACTTCAACCCGCGGACCCCGCAGCTCGGCGAGCCCGACGTGATCGCCGTGCCGCAGCTGGCGAAGGCCGTCGACCTGCTGGACCCGAAGGACACCATCGTCCACCTGTGCACCCCTCCGACACACCGTCTGGAGGTGCTGCGGGAGCTGGCCGAGCTGGGGTTCGACCGGATCCTGGTGGAGAAGCCGCTGGTGGCCGACACCGAGGAGCTGCCCGCCATCGAGGCCCTGCGGACCGGTCACGGGCTGCGGATGATGGTGGTGGCGCACTGGCTGCAGAGCGCCCTGACCACGCGGCTGCGGGCGCTGGTCGAGGACGGTTCCCTCGGTCGCCTGGAGAGCATCTTCGTGGCGCAGCGCAAGCCGCGCCTGGTGCGGACCCTGGCGACGGAGGGGCACCCCACCGCCTTCGACGTGGAGCTGCCGCATTCGGTGGGGGTGGCGCTGAGCCTGGCCGGTGACGGCCGTACCGCGGGGGCCGAGCTGCACGACATGCACGTCGGGCAGACGGTGGTCCCCGAGATGGGTGCGGCGCGGCTGCTGTTCGGCCACGAGAGCGGGGTGCAGACGGAGATCTTCTCCGATCTGGCCTCGCCGATCCGGGAGCGGGTGATCCGGCTCGGGTTCAGCGACGGGTGGGCCGTGGGCCACTACCCGATCAGCGAGAGCGACGACTACGCGCACCTGAACACCTCCGCCGACGGCGGGGACACCCGCGCGGTGTTCCGGGACGATTCGCTGGCCCGGTTCCTCCTCCACGCGTACGAGCAGTTCACCACGGGCGCCGATCTGGACGCCGATTTCCGGCTCAACGCCCGGGTGACGACGGTGCTCGCGGAGGCCAAGGAGCTGGCGCGGATCGCCCGCCTCGAGGAGGCCCTCCAAGAGGAGGCTCTGCCCCATGCTTCGTGACCAGACCCGCTACGCCCGGCTCTCTCCGCAGGGCGAAGCGGCCCCCGGGATCCTGTACGCGGGGATCGGCGACGAGGCCGGGCGGACCCTGGAACAGCAGCTGCGTGCGGTGTCCGGGCTGGGCTGGCAGCTGATCGAGCTGCGCAGCGTGGGCGGGACGGCCATCGCGGACCTGGACGACGCGTCCTTCGACGCGGTGCTCCAGGGGCTGGACCGGGCGGGACTGGGCACGGCGTGCGTGGACTCGCGGATCGCCGACTGGTCCCGTCCGATCAGCCAGGGCCTGGAGCAGGACCTGGCGGAGCTGGACCGGCTCAGCCGGCGGTGCGCGGCGCTCGGCACCCGGTACGTGCGGGTGATGTCGTACCCGAACGACGGGTGGGACGAGGAGAGCTGGGGCGCCGAGGTGATCCGTCGGATGCGGCTGCTGGCCGCGCGGGCGAACGCCTCGGGCCTGGTCCTCCTGCACGAGAACTGTGCGGGGTGGGCGGGGCGCAGCGCGGACCGGATGGTGCGGCTGCTGACGGAGGTGGACAGTCCGGCCCTGCGGTTGCTGTTCGACACCGGGAACGGGGCGGCCTACCACTACGAGGCGTACGAGGTGCTGGAGCAGTTGATGCGCCGGTGTCCGGAGGCCGTGGCGCACGTCCACGTGAAGGACGCGGTGGGCAGCGGGGACGCGGCGGCGTACACGCTGCCGGGTCAGGGCGAGAGCCAGGTGGCGCGGTGTCTGCGGCTGCTGCTGGAGCACGGGTTCACCGGGGCCTGGTCCATCGAACCGCATCTGGCGCTGCGGCCGCACGAGAGCCGTACGGAGCTCGGTGAGGACGGTCCGGAGCTGTTCGTGGAGTACGGGCGGCACCTGGAGCGGCTGGTGGCGGAGGAAGTGGTGGCCGCGGCCGCCGACGAGACGAGAGAGGAGCGGGTACGTGCCGGCATCCACGACTGAGCGGCGCACGACGGAGGAGCTGCGGACCGCGCCGCTCACCGCCGGCGACGAGGAACTGCTGCTGCGGCTGCTGTCGCTGCCGACGGCGGGTCCGCTGGAGACGGGGCCCGGGGCCGAGGTGCGGCTGTGGGAGGCGCAGCGGGCGTACGCGGAGGCGGCGCGCGAGCTGGGCTTCACCGTGGTCTGGCACGGTACGGCGGAGCCGGAGGCGCTGGCCGACGAGCAGGTTCCGGCGGTGGTGCGGTGGGCGGTGGAGGAGGACCCGGAGTTCCTGTCCTCGCAGCCGAGCCTGGTGCTGCGGCTGGGGCCGGAGCTGCCGCGGTCGGCGACGGTGATGTTCAACGTCCACGTGGACACGGTGGCCGGGGTGCAGCCGGTGTCGCTGGCGGACGGCCGGTTCCACGGTCGGGGCGCCATCGACGCGAAGGGTCCGGCGGTGGGTCTGCTGGCCGGGATCCGGGCGGCGGTCGAGGCGGAGTCCGCGATCGGCCGGGAGGTCGGGGTCCTGATCCAGCTGGTGTCCGGCGAAGAGGGCGGCGCCATGGGGGTCTACGGGACCCGGGAGCTGGTCGAACGCGGGTACACGGGCCGGTTGAACATCTTCTGCGAGCCGACCGGGCGGCGGCTGCTGACGCGGTCGACGGCGGCGATGACGGCCCGGGTGCGGGTGGCGGGGGACGACTCGATCGACGACGCCCCGGCCGCCGGTCACAACGCCTCGGTGCTGTTGGGTCATCTGGCCGGGCACCTGGCGGAGGCGCTGCCGCAGCACGCGGCGAGCGGTCAGGTGTGCGTGGCGGGTCTGCAGACGGGTCCGCTGCACAACAAGGTGTACGGGACGGGGCAGCTGCTGCTGAACCTGTCCTACGGCTCCGGTGCCGACGGGGTGGCGCTGGAGGAGGCGATGCGGCGGGAGCTGCGGGTGGGTCTGGCCGGGTTCCGGCACCGGTTCGCCGGGAGCGGCCTGGTCGGGCGGACCGCCGAGGACGCCGAGGCGATCACGTCCCTGGACTGGCTGAAGCGGGGTCTGCCCGCGCTGAACGCGGCCGATCCGTGGGCGGAGCGGCTGCTGACGGAGGGCGCGGGGCTGGTGCCCTGGCCGGACGGCGAGGCGGCGTTCACCTGCGACGCGATCTGGGCGGACGGGCTGCCGGACAGCTTCACGGCGGTGTTCGGGCCGGGTGACCTGCAGCGGAACAACGCGCACGCCGAGGGCGAGTTCGCCGACCGGGAGGAGCTGGAGCTGTTCGCCGGGGACATCGCCCGGCTGCTGATCGCCTTCGCGAGCAGCGATCCGACGTTCACGAAGTGATGGGACCTGAGATGACCACCGCTATATCCACTGCCGCGCGGTCGGGGACCGTACGGCTCGACTACGGCGAGCTCGTCGGGTTCACCGCCGAGGTGTTCACGGCCTGCGGTCTCGCTCCGGAACGGGCGCTGGCGGCCGCCGAGGCCCTGGTGTACGGGGACCTGACGGGGGTTTCCTCGCACGGTCTGGCGAATCTGACCCGGCAGTACCTGCCGCTGTTCGCGGAGGGGCGTGCCGATCCGGCCGCGGACCTGGAGATCGTCGCCGACAAGGGCGCGGCGGTCCTGGTGGACTCGCACCGGGCGCTGGGGCTGTGGTCGGCGGGCGCCGCGATGGACCTGGCCGCGGAGCGGGCCGCCCGGTACGGGGTGGGTCTGGTGTCGCTGTACAACGGGACGCACTTCGGGTGTGCCGGGTACTTCGCGCAGCGGCTGGCGCTGCGGAACCAGATCGGGCTGCTGGCCGGGAACTGCGGCGGGCAGCGGATCATCCGGCCGCCGGGTGGTTCGGCGGCGATGCTGGGCACGAACCCGTTCAGTCTGGCGGTGCCGGCCGGGGAGTACCCGCCGTACGTGCTGGACATGAGCACGACGGTGGTGCCGACGGGCCGGGTGCGGGCGGCGGCGCGGGCCGGGAAGGAGATCCCGGAGGGCTGGCTGGCCGATGACGCGGGGACTCCGGTGACGGATCCGGCGGCCTTCGACCGGGGCGAGGCGCACCTGCAGTGGCTGGGCGGGCGTCCGGAGACCGGTTCCTTCAAGGGGTACGGGCTGAGTCTGCTGGTGGAGACGCTGGCGGCGCTGCTGCCGGGGGCGAACCTGGGTCCGACCGGGGAGCTGGGCGGGGCCCGTCCGAACGGCCGTGACGACAACATCGGTTTCCTGGCGCTGGCGATCGCGCCGGGCGGGCTGCGGCCCGAGGACGAGTTCCTGAACCAGGCGGGGGACCTGTTCGGTGCCCTGCTGGACGCGCCGGCGATCGATCCGGCGAAGCCGGTGCGCTATCCGGGCTGGCCGGAGGCCCACCACGCCCGTGAGGCGCGTACGGACGGCGTGCCGCTGGCGGCCGCCCTGCACGGCGAGCTGCTGGAGGTCGCCGATCAGTTCTCCCTCGTTCCGCCTACTCCCC
Source organism: Streptomyces sp. NPDC097619 (assembly GCF_040302735.1). Classification (NCBI taxonomy): domain Bacteria; kingdom Bacillati; phylum Actinomycetota; class Actinomycetes; order Kitasatosporales; family Streptomycetaceae; genus Streptomyces; species Streptomyces sp. NPDC097619. The sequence goes on from NZ_JBEOSD010000124.1 coordinate 13,299, forward strand.
TTGGAGAAGATCGATGAGCAGGATCCGTATCGGCATCGTGGGGCTGGGGGTGATCTCCCGCTTCTACCTGGAGGCGCTGGAGAACGGTCTTCCCGGTCTGGAGCTGGCCGCGGTGTGCGACCTGAACGAGGAGGTGCTGGCGCCGTTCGAGGGGAGGATCCCGACGTACCGGGACCACCGGGAGCTGCTGGCGGGCACGGAGCTGGACGCGGTGGTGGTGAACGTCCCGAACGACGTGCACTACCGGGTGGTCCGGGACGCGCTGGCCGCGGGGCGCGCGGTGTGCGTGGAGAAGCCGCTCGCCATCACGGTGGCGGAGGGCCGGGACCTGCGGGACCTGGCGGCCGCGCAGGGGGTGCCGCTGTTCACGGCGTACCACCGGCGCTACAACACGAACGTGCTGGAGCTGCTCGGGTCGCTGCCGGCGGACGTGCCGGTGGAGCAGGTGACGGTGCGGTACTGGGAGAAGATCGAGGAGCACGTCGGTCGGGACCAGTGGTACCTGAACCCGGAGCGTTGCGGCGGCGGTGCGGTGGCCGACAACGGTCCGAACGCGATCGACCTGGTGCACCTGTTCCTGGGTGACGTGGCGCTGACCGGGGCGCAGGTGACCCGGGACGCGGGCGGCACCGACCAGCAGGCCGTGATCCGGCTGGCCACGCCGGAGGGCGTGACCGCGGTGGTGGACCTGGACTGGCAGTACGGGCACGGCGAGCTGAAGGACGTCGAGGTCCGGCTGGCGGACGGGCGTCGCTTCGAGGCCGACATGCTGGGCGGCTACCCGGCCTTCAAGAGTTCGCTGGGCCACGAGTACGTCGGGGTGCTGGAGGAGTTCGCGGAGGTGCTGCGCGGTGAGCGCGCCACCTGGCCGGACGGTCTGGCCACGCTGGAGCTGGTGCACGAGGTGTACCGGGCGGAGCGCGCGGCGCTCGTCTAGCGGGGTCGGCGGGGTGCCGCCCGGTCCGCCGGGCGGCCCCGCCCCACCCCCCCTCCCCCTCCCCTCTCCACTCCTCCCCCTCCCCCGTCACACCCTGCACCCCCACCCTCACTGATCCCGCACTTCCCAAGGGAGTTGAACCGTCATGGCACACCCGGAGAACGGCCGCAAGAAGAGCGTCAACGGCGTCGTCGTGAAGGTGCTGAAGCACCGCCGTGACGACCGCGGCATGGTCCTGGAGCCGTACACCAGCCGGTGTGTACGGGAGGGCGAGATCCACGAGCTGGTGACCACGGACCAGGTCACGGCGCAGCCGGGCGCGACCATCGACCGGGTGGCGTTCCTGGGGTTCGTCGAGCTCACCAACGGCGGTGTGCTGGACCGGGGTGACGAGGTGTGGGCCGGTGACCAGCTGGTCGGTACCGTCCTGGGCTACGACGCCTGCCACTTCCCGAACCACTACAACGTGTTGATCTCGGCCGTGCCGCCGCGCACGGGCCCAGAGATCGGCCTGGAGCCGTCCACCGAGATCAGGTTCGTGCCGGCCGCGGGCCACCGGGACCGGGGCGAGGGCGTGGGCCGTCTGCTGCGGGCCCTGCGCACCCCGGAGGACCTGCGGTCGCTGAGCCACGAGCAGCTGACCGAGCTGGCCGCGGAGATCCGCGAGACGCTGGTGGAGAAGGTCTCCAAGACCGGCGGGCACCTCGGCCCGAACCTAGGCGTGGTGGAGCTGACGATCGCCCTGCACCGGGTGTTCCGTTCCCCGTACGACCAGATCGTGTGGGACACCGGCCACCAGACGTACGTGCACAAGATGCTGACGGGTCGGGCGGACCGGTTCGACGGGCTGCGGCAGGCGGGCGGCATATCCGGTTACCCCTCGCGGGCGGAGTCGGTGCACGACCTGGTGGAGAACTCGCACGCGACGACGGCCCTGTCGTACGCGGACGGGCTGGCCAAGGCCCACAAGCTGCGCGGGGAGAAGGACCGCGCGGTGGTCGCGGTCATCGGTGACGGCGCCATGACGGGCGGCATGTGCTGGGAGGCGATCAACAACATCGCCGCCGACAAGGAACTGCCGGTGGTGATCGTCGTCAACGACAACGGGCGTTCGTACGCGCCGACCATCGGCGGGCTGGCGGAACAGCTGACGAAGCTGCGGACCTCGCACAAGTACGAGCGGCTCCTGGAGTGGGGCAAGATCGTCGCCAAGGAGACCCCGGTGGTGGGCGGCGGCCTGTACGAGGTGCTGCACGGGGCGAAGAAGGGCCTGAAGGACACCGTCGCCCCGCAGAACCTCTTCGACGGGCTGGGCCTGAAGTACATCGGTCCGGTGGACGGGCACGACACGGTGGCGCTGGAGAAGGCGCTGACGCGGGCCCGGCACTTCGGCGGCCCGGTGCTGGTCCACGTGATCACCACGAAGGGCAACGGCTACGCCCCGGCGGAGAACCACGAGCTGGACAAGTTCCACGCGACGGCGGCCTTCGACCCGCGGACGGGCCGGGCCAAGGCCCCGGCGACCCCGGCGCCGCGCAGCTGGACCTCGGTGTTCAGCGAGGAGCTGGTGAAGGCCGGCCACCGGCGGAAGGACCTGGTGGCGATCACGGCGGCGATGCTGGAGCCGACGGGACTGCGGGACTTCTCGCTGGCCTTCCCGGAGCGCACCTTCGACGTGGGCATCGCGGAGCAGCACGCGGTGACCTCGGCGGCGGGGCTGGCGATGGGTGGCATGCACCCGGTCGTGGCGATGTACGCGACCTTCCTGAACCGGGCCTTCGACCAGGCGCTGATGGACGTGGCCCTGCACAAGCAGGCGGTGACCTTCGTGCTGGACCGGGCGGGGGTGACGGGTGACGACGGTGCCAGCCACAACGGCATGTGGGACCTGTCGCTGCTGAACGTGGTGCCGGGCATGCGGATCGCGGCCCCGCGGGACGGGCGCCGGCTGGGCGAGCTGTTCAACGAGGCGATCGCGGTGCAGGACGGGCCGACGGCGGTCCGCTTCCCGAAGGGCCCCGTGCAGTCCGACATCGACACCGTGGACACGGTCGGCGGGGTGGACGTGCTGCACCGCGGGGAGTCGGAGGACATCCTGCTGGTGGCGGTCGGCAGCATGGCGCAGACCTGCCTGGACGCGGCCTCGCTGCTGGAGGCCGACGGGATCGGCTGCACCGTGGTGGACCCGCGGTGGATCAAGCCGGTGGACGCGGCGCTGATCCCGCTGGCGGCGCGGCACCGGCTGGTGGCGACGGTCGAGGACAACGGGCTGTCAGGCGGTGCCGGTTCCGCGGTGGCGCTGGCGCTGCGGGCGGCCGGGGTGGACACCCCGACCCGGGAGTTCGGCATCACCCAGGAGTTCCTGGACCACGCGAAGCGGGCCGACATCCTCAAGGCGCTGGGGCTGACCCCGGGCGACATCGCCCTGCGGCTCGGCGAGAGCCTGCAGCGGCTGGGCGCGGGCACGGCCGGCGCCGAGCAGCTGGTCTGACGGCGGGGCGGTACGTCCGAGGCGTACCGCCCCCGGCACCCACCCTTCCTGTTCCTCCTCCCGTACAGAGCACGTGGGCGGCCGAGCACCTCGGCTCCACAGAGACAGCGCAGGATCCGTGCGGCACCCCTCCCCTCCCCCTCTCCTTCCTCTCCCCTCTCCTCCCTCGCTCCCTCATCCACGCACCGTCGGTGCGACTTCCCGAAGGGAACTCCTGTCATGACCGTTCTGCTCGGCTCCCCGTCCCTGCCCCCGAAGACCGTCGCCCCGCGGCGGAAGACCCGTCAGATCATGGTCGGGAACGTGGCGGTGGGCGGCGACGCCCCGGTGTCCGTCCAGTCCATGACCACGACCCTGACCTCGGACGTGAACGCCACGCTCCAGCAGATAGCCCAGCTCACGACGGCCGGCTGCCAGATGGTCCGGGTGGCGGTGCCCTCCCAGGACGACGCGGACGCGCTGCCGGAGATCGCCCGCAAGTCGAAGATCCCGGTGATCGCCGACATCCACTTCCAGCCGAAGTACGTGTTCGCGGCCATCGACGCCGGATGCGCGGCGGTGCGCGTCAACCCAGGCAACATCAAGCAGTTCGACGACAAGGTCAAGGAGATCGCGCGGGCCGCCTCGGGCGCGGGCACGCCGATCCGGATCGGCGTCAACGCCGGTTCCCTCGACAAGCGTCTGCTGCAGAAGTACGGCAAGGCCACGCCCGAGGCCCTGGTGGAGTCGGCGCTGTGGGAGGCCTCGCTCTTCGAGGAGCACGGCTTCCGCGACATCAAGATCTCGGTGAAGCACAACGACCCGGTCGTCATGATCGAGGCGTACCGGCAGCTGGCCGCCCAGTGCGACTACCCGCTGCACCTGGGCGTCACCGAGGCCGGTCCGGCCTTCCAGGGGACCATCAAGTCGGCCGTGGCCTTCGGGGCGCTGCTCGGCGACGGCATCGGCGACACGATCCGGGTCTCGCTGTCCACGCCGCCGGTCGAGGAGATCAAGGTCGGCCTGCAGATCCTGGAGTCGCTGAACCTGCGCAAGCGAGGTCTGGAGATCGTCTCGTGCCCCGGGTGCGGCCGGGCGCAGGTGGACGTGTGGAAGCTCGCGGACCAGGTGACGGCGGGCCTGGAGGGCCTGAACGCGCCGCTGCGGGTGGCGGTCATGGGTTGCGTGGTGAACGGTCCGGGCGAGGCCCGCGAGGCCGACCTCGGGGTGGCCTCCGGCAACGGCAAGGGCCAGATCTTCGTGAAGGGCGAGGTCATCAAGACGGTGCCCGAGGCCAAGATCGTGGAGACGCTGATCGAGGAGGCCCTGAAGCTGATCGAGGCGATGCCGGAGGAGGAGCGGGACGCCCGCGCCGGGGACTCGCCCAGCGTGGCGGTCCTGTGACCCCACTCCCGCCAGCCCGCCGCGCGGGCCGCCCCCGAGCCCGCCCCGCCCCGCTCCCGCGGGCCCCACCAACCGCCGGTCCCGTCTTCCCCTCAGGGGGGACGGGGCCGGCGTGCTTCCCGGGGTGGGGTCAGCAGGGGACGAGGCGGACGCGGGGGCCGCAGAGGCGGGTCATGTCGTCCACGTCCGAGGTGAGCACGGCGACCGGGCCTCTCTGGCGCAGGGCGAGTTCGGCGACGGTGGCGTCGAGGGCGTACTTGTGGCCGTGCAGGCCGTTCTCCTTCAGGAGTCGCGCGGCCGCTCGGGCCGACTGCGCGGTGACCGGTTCGACCCGGACCCGAGAGAGCGTCCAGTCCAGTCGGGCGGTGTTCACTCTGGCGTGGGAGACCTCGACGATCGTGTTGGCGCAGACCACGAGGTCGGTTCCGAACACTTCGAAAGCCTTGATCAGGGCCTGGGTGCGACGGTCTCCGGCGATCCACGACGACAGCCCCTGGGCATCCAGGACGGCGGTCTCGATCCGTTCGCTCACGCGGCTTCCGTGGCCGTGCCGCCGGCTGCCTCCGTGCCGGTCCCGGTGCCTGCGAGCCGGGCGAACGCCTCGGCCATCTCCTCATCGGTGAAGGCGCCGTGTTCGGCCTCGTACTCCCGGTTGCCCTCGGCGAGGAGCTGGTGACGGATCTGGCGGGCCACGGCCTCCGCCACGTATCCGGAGACGTTGTCCGTGAGCTTCTTCAGCTCGGCCACCTGCTCCGTGGGCAGAGTGACGGTGATGCGCGTAGTGGACGACATCCGTCAAGCATACCCCGGTATGCGCATTCGGGTCGGGCGGTGCACCCAGGGTGAGACGTCGAGAGGCCGCCCGGGTGGGCCGGGCGGCCTCTCGTGTTTTCCGTGGCCCGGGTCAGTCCGGGGTGGGGCCGGTGAGGGCTTGGCGGCGGGTGAGGAGGGCGCGGAGGCGACGGCGGTCGAGGGCGCCGGTGTCGGCGCGCGGGAGGGCGCCGACCAGTTCCAGGCGGGCCGGGAGGTGGGCTTCGGCGGTGCCGTGGGCGAGGAGGTGCTCGCGGATCTCGGGGAGGGCGGGCGGGTCGCCGGCGGGGACGAGGACGGCGCAGGCCAGTTCGCCGTGCTGGGGGTCCACGTAGCCGAGGACGGCGGCTTCGGCGATGCGGGGGTGGGCGAGGAGGCGTTCCTCGATGTCGGTGACCGGCATCAGGAAGACGCCGCCGACCTCCTGGCGGCGGCCCGCGTCCTCGGCGGTGGCCGTGGGGGTCGGGGGGCGTCGGGGTCCGGCGGGCGGGGTGTCCCAGGTGAGGCGGAGGCCGCCGGTGCCGCGCTGCCAGACGGCGGGGCTGGAGGCGGGGCCGGGGCGGTCGGGTTCCTGGCCGGGGGTGGTGCCGTCCTCGCCGGCGGTGAGGGGGACCCGCCAGGTCTCGTGGACCTGCTGGACGAGCCGGGTGGAGGTGCCCGCCGGGTCGGAGGAGAGGGCACGGCGCAGGGACAGCGGCTCGCGGGGGTGTTCGCCGTGCGCGGCGAGGAGTTCGGACCACTGGGCGGGGGTGGCGAAGGCCAGGCCGGCGCCGGTGGAGGTGAGCAGGTCGAGGGCGGTCTCGGGGTCCCAGACGTCCTGGAGGACGGCGGTGCCGCCGCCGGCGAGGGGGCCGAGCACTCCGTACAGGAGGGAGGGCAGGGCGGCGAGCGGGAGGGCGGAGAAGACGGCTTCGCCGGGGCGCACCGCGGGGGTGCCGGTGAGGGCGAGGCGGGCGTGCAGGCTGTTCGGGGTGTGCATGTACATGGTGTGGGTCTCGCGGAGCCCGACGGAGTTGACGGTGAGGCAGATCCGGTCGGCGAGGTCGGGGGGCAGCGGGAGCCAGCCGGTGCGCTGGTAGCGCTCGTGGGGGGTGCGGACGAAGTGCGCGGTGAAGTCGAGGGCGCCGGTGGCCTCGGCGTCGCCGAGGACGATGCGGTGGCGCAGCCAGGGCAGGGCGGGGGCGAGGTCGGCGAGGGCTTCGGCGGGTGAGGCGCCTTCCCACAGGTCGGGGACCACGCAGAGGCGGGGTTGGGCGGCGGTGAGGACGGCTTCGAGGTCCTGGGAGCCGTAGCCGGGCATGACGGGGACGGCCACGGCGCCGGTGCGCAGGCAGGCCAGGAGGAGGGCGCAGCTCTCCCACCAGTTGGGGAGTTGGAAGGCGATCGGGTCGCCGGGGCCGATGCCGAGGGCGGCGAGGGCGTGGGCGAAGCGGTCGACGAGGGCGACGAGCTGCCCGTAGGAGAGGCGGGTGACGCGGGTGCCGGCGGGCTGGTGGGCGCGGTGGGCGGTGATGGCGGTGCGGTGGGGGTGGGCGGCCGCGGCCCGGTGGAGGTCGTGGAGGACGGTGGTGGAGCGCCAGGCGCCGTCGCGGCGGTACTCCTCGGCGAGGGCGCGCGGGGGTCGGACGGCGGCGAGGAGGTCGGCGAGGGGTACGCCGCCGTCGGCGGGGGGCTGTGCGGGGCGGGGGATGGTGGGCTGGGGTTGGGGGCGGTTCCGGCTGCCGCCGGGGGTGGTGCGGGGGCGGGGGACGGTGTCGGTGGCCGGGTGCGCGTCGGTGCCCGGGCCCGGGCGGGCGGCCGGGGTGGCCGGTACCGGGTGGGCGGGGGCGGGCTGGGGGCCGGTGCGGGGGCGGGCGGGGGCGGTACGGGCGCCGCCGGGCGCGGTGCGGGAGCCGGTGGGTGCGGGGAGCGCCATCAGTGCCTCCTGCCTACGGCCCAGGCCACTTGGACCCGGGAGTTGCAGCCGAGTTTGCGCATGACGTGCCGGACGTGGTTGACGACGGTCCATTCGGCGATGCTGAGCTGTCCGGCGATCTGCCGGTTGGTGAGTCCTTCGGCGACGAGGAGGGCGACCTGGAGCTGCCGGGGGGTGAGGACGGCGGCCTCGCCGCGGTCCTCGGCGCGGCCGGGGCCGACGGCGGCGAGGGCTTCGGCGGCCATGGCGCCGGGGCGGAGCCGCAGACCCTCGACCCAGGCGGTGGCGAAGACGGTCCAGCCGAGCTGGCGGCGCAGCCCGGTGACGGCTTCCTGGACGCGGTTCCAGTGGCCGTCGGGGACCTTGGCCCCGGTGCGGCGCCGGAGGGATTCCGCGGCGGCGAAGAGTCGGGTGGCGCGCTGGGGCTGGCCGGCGGTGGACTGGATGATCAGGGCGAAGGTCTCCAGTGCGGCGGGGAGTTCGGTGCGTTCGTCGATGGAGTCGAAGAGGCGCAGGGATTCCCGCAGGGCGGTCTGGGCGGTCTCCTCGTCCTCGTCCTGGAGGGCGGCGCGGGCGCTGACGAGGAGGGTGCGGGCGAGGTCGCGGATCTCACCGCTCTGGCGGTGGATGCGGACGGCGCGGTCCAGGAGGCCCCGGACCTCTTCTCTGGCTTCCTTGCTGTCGGGGGTCCCGCCCGCGGTGAGGGCTTCGGCGAGGCCGGTGGCGGCTTCGGCGGAGCCCGCGGTGTCGCCCTGGGCCTCCAGGGTCGCGCGGGCGGCGGACAGCAGGGACTGGCCCACGGCGCGGTCCCCGCAGTGGAAGTAGGCGAGGCCCATGCGGGCGGAGGCGCGGGCGCCCTTGCGGGGGTCGCGGAGCCGTTTGTAGAGGGCGACGGCGCGGCGGTGCCGGTGGGAGGCGCCGTCGTGGTCGCCGAGGGCGGCGGCGAGGCAACCGGCTCCGTCGTGGAGGCGGGCGCTGAGGCGGAGGAGTTCCTCGTCCTCGGGGGCTTCCTCGCCGCGGGCGGTCTGTTCGGCGTGCAGGGCCTGGGCGGTGCTGTCGAACCAGCGGAGCCCTTCCCTGAGTTCGCCGCTGACGAGCCAGGGGCGCAGGGAGGCGGCGACGAGCGCGGCGCGGCCGCGGAGGTCGCCCTCCTCGCGGAGGTGGCGGAGCGCGGCGAGCACGTTCTCGTGTTCGACGGCGGCGGCGCGCAGCCAGCGGCGCTGTTCGGAGCCCTGGAAGCGGCCGTCGAGGGTGTGGAGGAGCTTGCGGTAGTGGCGGGCGTGGGCGGCGCGGGCGGCCGGGCCGTCCCCGGTCTCCTCCACTTGGGCGAGTCCGTAGGTGCGGATGGTGCGGGACATGGTGAGGCGGCTGTCGGCGCGGGGCTGTTCGGCGAGCGCGAGGAGGTTGCGGTCGAGGAGGGCCTCGATGGCCTCGGCGGTCTCGGCGGGGGGCAGTGGGGACACCTTCTCGGCGGTGGCGAGGGTGGTGCCACGTTCGAAGACGGCGAGCCGCCCGAGGAGGCTGCGCTGTTCGGTGGTGAGGCCGCGGCAGCTCCACTCGGCCATGGCGAGGACGGAGCGCTGCCGGGCGGGTACGTCGACGGGGCCGGAGAGGTGGCTGTCGCCGCCTCGGCCGAGCCAGGCGTGGAGTTCCTGGAGCGGGAACAGGCGCAGCCGGCGGGCGGCGAGTTCCAGGACGAGGGGGACGCCTTCGAGGAGGTTGCAGATGGCGACGACGGCTTCGACGTTCTCCGCGGTGAGCGTGAACTCGGGGTTCACCTCGTGGGCGCGCCGGGTGAAGAGCTGGACGGCCGGGTTCTCCTGGACGTCGGCGACCTCGGGTTCCAGCAGGGGGCCGGGCGGCGCCAGCGGGGCCACGGGCACGACGCGTTCGCCGTAGATGCGCAGGACCTGCTGGCCGGTGGCGAGGACGGTCAGCCAGGGGTTGTCGGCGAGGTGCTCGGCCACGAGCGGGGCGAGCAGCGCGGTCAGGTGCTCGACCCCGTCGAGGACGAGCAGGAAGCGGCCGGCCGGGGCGGTCTCGGGCAGGGCCCGGGAGACGGCGTCGGCTAGGACGCCCGCGAGGTCCCCGGCGGGGTCCTCGGGTGCGGGGCCCGCGGCGGGCGGTGTGGTGAGCGCGGGCAGGTCCAGGGTGCGGATCCCGCCGGGGAACTCGTGCGCGAGGGACCTGGCGGCCTCCGCGGCGAGCCGGCTCTTGCCGATGCCGCCGGGCCCGGTGAGGGTGGTGAGCCTGATCGAGGGGTCCTGGAGCCGACCCTGAACCCCCATCAGGTCGAGCTCACGCCCCACCAGTCCGTCGGACAGCAGAGGCGTCCCGAGATCGGTTGACATTCTCCCCCTCATGCCCTTGTCACAGGTGTACACCAGGGGCGACAGGGGCCCCACAGTGCGATTTCGGACGCTAGTCAGGGGGCCTTAAGGGGCTCTGAAGACAAGGCAGGAGCCCTGCACAGGCGGTCCGGAGGGACCGCTTCCGGCCATGGGGGCGCGGGGCGGAACGGCGCCTCCGGGCCCCTGGCGGGCGCCTTTAGCCCGTTACAAGGGCGGCTGAATTCAATGCGTCCTCGCGAATGGGTCCGGAATCAGGGAGAGGGGCCGGCTTAGTGAGCGCCCAGGCCAAAACAGTCACGCGTCTCGACCGGGTGGTGATCCGCTTTGCGGGTGACTCGGGTGACGGCATGCAGCTGACGGGTGACCGTTTCACCTCGGAGACGGCGTCCTTCGGGAACGACCTGTCGACGCTGCCGAACTTCCCCGCGGAGATCCGGGCACCTGCCGGAACCCTGCCGGGTGTGTCCTCGTTCCAGCTGCACTTCGCCGACCACGACATCCTGACGCCGGGCGACGCCCCGGACGTGCTGGTGGCGATGAACCCGGCGGCGCTGAAGGCGAACATCGGCGATGTCCCGCGGGGTGCGGAGATCATCGTCAACACCGACGAGTTCACCAAGCGCGCCATGGCGAAGGTCGGCTACGAGACCGATCCGCTGGAGGACGGTTCCCTCGACGGGTACCGGCTCCACAAGGTGCCGCTGACCACGCTGACCGTGGAGGCCCTGAAGGACTTCGGGCTGACCCGGAAGGAGGCCGAGCGGAGCAAGAACATGTTCTCCCTCGGTCTGCTGTCGTGGATGTACCACCGCCCGACGGAGGGCACCGAGAGCTTCCTGCGGAAGAAGTTCGCGAAGAAGCCCGAGATCGCCGAGGCGAACATCGTGGCATTCCGCGCGGGCTGGAACTTCGGGGAGACGACGGAGGACTTCGCCGACTCCTACGAGGTCGCCCCGGCGAGCCAGGCCTTCCCGGCGGGCACCTACCGGAACATCTCGGGGAACCTCGCCCTCTCGCTGGGCCTGGTGGCCGCCGCCGAGAAGGCCGATCTGCCGCTGTACCTGGGCTCGTACCCGATCACCCCGGCCTCGGACATCCTGCACGAGCTCAGCAAGCACAAGAACTTCCGCGTGCGGTCCTTCCAGGCGGAGGACGAGATCGCGGGGATCGGGGCCGCGTTGGGTGCGGCGTTCGGCGGGGCCTTGGCGGTGACGACGACCTCGGGTCCGGGTGTGGCGTTGAAGTCGGAGACCATCGGGCTGGCCGTCTCCATGGAGCTGCCGCTGCTGATCGTGGACATCCAGCGCGGTGGTCCGTCGACGGGTCTGCCGACGAAGACGGAGCAGGCGGATCTCCTCCAGGCCATGTACGGGCGCAATGGTGAGGCGCCGGTGCCGATCGTGGTGCCGCGCACCCCGGCGGACTGCTTCGACGCCGCCATCGACGCCGCGAGGATCGCGCTCACCTACCGCACCCCGGTGTTCCTCCTCTCGGACGGATACCTCGCCAACGGCTCCGAACCGTGGCGGGTGCCGCACCCCGATGACCTCCCGGACCTGCGGGTGCAGTTCGCTTCCGGGCCGAACCACACCCTGGCGGACGGGTCGGAGGTGTTCTGGCCCTACAAGCGGGACCCGCGGACGCTGGCGCGGCCGTGGGCGGTGCCCGGGACGCCGGGGTTGGAGCACCGGATCGGCGGGATCGAGAAGCAGGACGGGACGGGGAACATCTCCTACGATCCCGCCAACCACGAGTTCATGGTCCGCACCCGTCAGGCCAAGATCGACGGCATCGAAGTCCCGGATCTGGACGTCGACGACCCCGACGGCGCACGCACCCTCGTGCTGGGCTGGGGATCCACCTACGGCCCCATCACCGCGGCGGTACGACGGCTGCGGACGGCGGGGTCGCCGATCGCGCAGGCGCACCTGCGGCACGTCAGCCCCTTCCCGCACAACCTCGGGGAGGTCCTCGCGCGCTATGAGCGGGTCGTCATCCCGGAGATGAACCTCGGTCAGCTCGCCACGCTGATCCGGGCGAAGTACCTGATCGATGCCCAGTCGTACACGCAGGTCAACGGCATGCCGTTCAAGGCCGAGCAGCTTGCCACGGTCCTGAAGGAGGCCGTCGATGTCTGAGCTTTTGAAGCTGGTCCCGAAGGCGGAGGCGAAGCAGTCCGCGAAGGACTTCAAGTCCGACCAGGAAGTCCGCTGGTGCCCCGGCTGCGGTGACTACGCCATCCTCGCCGCCGTGCAGGGCTTCATGCCCGAACTCGGCCTGGCGAAGGAGAACATCGTCTTCGTCTCCGGGATCGGCTGCTC
>NZ_JBEOSD010000125.1:0-25220 GCF_040302735.1 Streptomyces sp. NPDC097619
GTCGGGTGTTGCTCCTATCTCTCGCGGGGGGGGGGGGTGTTCGCCCCCCCCCCGCGGCTTGTTCTTGTGGAGCGGTCAGGCCGGGGGCCCGACCGGGACTACGCGGATCCGAGGATCACTCGGCGAAGGTGGCGGACTTGACGTCCTTCCACGCACCGCCCTCGACCTTGTAGACGGTGAGCTGCTTGTTGGTGGTGTCACCGAACTCGTCGAAGGCGACCTTGCCGGTCACGCCGTCGAAGGAGACCTTGCCCATGGCCTCGACGACCTTGGCACGGGCGTCGGCGGGGACCTTCCCGCCGTTGGCGGCGACGACGGACTTCACGGCCTGGATGATCGCCCAGCCGGCGTCGTAGGAGTAGCCGCCGTAGGCCGCGTACGGGTCCTTGTAGCCACCGGCGTTGTAGTCGGCGATGAACTTCTTGGCGGTGTCCAGCTTCTCGACCGGGTAACCGATCGAGGTGGCGAGGTCACCGTCGTTGGCCTCGGCGGACGCGGCGATGAACGCCGGGTCGTAGATGCCGTCGCCACCCATGACGGGGATCTTGGCGCCGGTCTTCTTGATCTGGTCCGAGAGCAGGCCGCCCTCGGGGTACTGGCCGCCGAAGTAGACCGAGTCGGCGCCGGAGGTCTTGACCTTGTTGGCGGTGGAGGAGAAGTCGGTCTCCTTCACGGTCACGTGGTCGGTGCCGACGACCTGGCCGCCGAGGCGCTTGAACTCGTCGGAGAAGATCGCCGCGAGGCCGGCGCCGTAGGTCTGCTTGTCGTCGACGACGTAGACCTTCTTCTTGCCCGCGTCCTTGAAGAGGTACTGGGCGGCGAACTTGCCCTGGACCACGTCGGTGGCGGCGGTGCGGAAGTAGGTGGAGAAGGGACGCTTGAACTCGCCCTTGCCCCAGTTGTCGCCCTGGCTCAGCGCCGGGTTGGTGTTGGCCGGGGAGACCTGGGCCAGCTTGGCGGACTCGAAGACGCCCTGCATCTGCTGGGCCACGCCGGAGTTCAGCGGGCCGACGACACCGAGCACCTCCTTGTTGCCGACCAGCTTGGTGGCGTTGGCCTGGCCGGAGGCCGGGACCGCCTGGTCGTCGAGGGCCTCGACCTTGAACTCGACGCCCGGGACCTCGTTGTTCTTGTTCGCCGTCTTGGCGGCGAGGTCCACGGAGTTCTTGATGCCCTGGCCGAGGGCGGAGAGCGAGCCCGTCAGGGGAGCGTCGACGCCGATCACGACGACGGTCTTGCTGGAGGCGCCGTCACCGCCTTCTTTGGTCTTGCCCTCCTCGCGCGATCCGCAGGCGGTGAGGGTGAGTGCTCCCGTGGTCATCACGGCGGTGAGAACGAGCAAAGAACGGTGTCGCACGATTCTTCCTTTCCCTGGCGCGGCTGCCCCTACGGGGTGCCGAAGTGTCGCCGGGCCGCAGATGGGAGGTACGCGGCTGTGCCGGACGCGCCCGGCGGCGCGGTGACTGGCCGTGACTCTAGAGCGGACTTGCCGAACTCCGGGAGCCGGGAAAGGAGGATGTGACGCTCTTGTTATGCCAAGGCCAAGAATGTGTGTGGGGAGTACGGACCAATCGGACCTTTGGGTGGGGAGCGGAATGTCCGCATGCTGAGAAATCCCAGCTCCGCTAAGGGGCTTGGGGCTCTCATGCTCCTGACGCTGATCATTTGGGCATTTTGGTGGCTGTTTGTGTACGGGCCGTTTCAGCCGGTGGGCGCGTTGGGGCGAAATGCGGGTTACGAGGGGTAATCCGGAAACTTCGATCATTACCCAGCGTGATTTCCGAAGGGAGATCGTTCCGGCCCCCGGGGCGAGGCCGGAAAGGCCTTCGGGGTCGCCACCTGCCCGGGCGCACCGGGGCCGCCGAGCCGGTCGGGTGACCGGAAGGCGGACAGGGGGGTCGGGAATCCGGTGAGGGGGGCTCAGCGCGGCGGGCGCCAGTTCTCCGAGCTCTCCGTGGCGCCGCCGGTCTCCTCGCAGCGCTGCCGCACCCGCCGGTCGGTCAGTTCAAGTGCCGCTTCCAGGCCGCGAGTTCGCTGCACGGCCCGGGCCTCCGCCAGGACCTCCTCGTGCAGCTCGTACTGGCCGTTCGACAGGCCCTTCTGCTCCCAGTCGAGCCCAGCCCACTTACTGCCCGTGAGCGCGGCCCGGATCCAGTAGGACACCAGGCCGGTGCAGACGTCGGCGGGGGAGCTGCTGCGGGGAGCCGGGCCGGTGGGGCTCGCGGAGGGGGTCGGGGTCCGGGCGGAACCGGTGCATCCGGTGACGGCCAGTGCGAGGACCAGGGCGCAGGCCGCGGCGCGGCCGGATCTCACCGGCGTGGTCCCCATAAGGGGGACGGTAGGGGGTCACGATGGGTGACACAACAGCGCGGCCGAAATGGCCGGAACTCCCCGGTGCCGGTGCGGCCGGGGAGTTCCGTGGGGCCCGTGGGGGCGCAGGGGGCCCCCGTGGCACCGGGGCGGTCCGTCCCGTCAGCCGGTCGGGGTCCCGCCCCGCGGGTCCTCCAGCTCGCGCAGCAGGCAGGTCAGGCGGGCGGAGCAGACCCGCCGGCCCTCCTCGTCCTCGATCACGATCTCGTACGTGGCGGTGGAGCGGCCCCGGTGCACCGGCGTGGCCGTGCCCGTGACCAGGCCCGAACGCACCCCGCGGTGGTGGGTGCAGTTCAGGTCCACGCCCACCGCGACCTTGCCGAGCCCGCCGTGCATCATGGCGCCGACCGACCCGAGGGTTTCGGCCAGGACCGCCGAGGCGCCGCCGTGCAGCAGCCCGTACGGCTGGGTGTTCCCCTCCACCGGCATGGTGCCGACGACCTTCTCCGCGGAGGCCTCCAGCACCCGGATGTCCATGCGCTCGCCGAGGTTCCCCGCGGAGAAGAGCGCGGGCAGGTCGACGCCGAGCGCCGCGTACTCGTCGAGGACTTCCTGCGGGAACTTCACGGTGTGCTGCTCACCCATGGGACCTGCTCCGTTCGTGACGACAGCGGCGGCGGGCCGCCGCGCGCAGCCTCTTCATATCACCCGACTGAGCGGCCGCTCAGTCGGGAGCCCGGCCGCCGCCCGCCCCGTCCGTCCCGCACGTCCCCGAACCCCGGGCGCCCCGATCAGCCCGCCGGCTCGAAGCGGACGATCACCGACTTGCTCGCCGGGGTGTTGCTGACGTCGGCCGTCGAGTCCAGCGGGACCAGCACGTTCGTCTCCGGGTAGTAGGCCGCCGCACAGCCCCGGGCGGTCGGGTAGTGCACCACCCGGAAGCCCGGCGCCCGCCGCTCCACCCCGTCCCGCCACTCGCCCACCAGATCCGTGTACGCCCCGTCGACCAGCCCCAGCTCGGCCGCGTCCAGCGGATTCACGAGCACCACCCGGCGCCCCCCGGTGATGCCCCGGTAGCGGTCGTCCAGCCCGTACACGGTGGTGTTGTACTGATCGTGCGAGCGCAGCGTCTGGAGCAGCAGCCGCCCCGCCGGCACCCGCGGGTACTCCACCGGCGCCGCCGTGAAGTTCGCCTTCCCGGTCTTCGTCGGGAACCGCCGCTCGTCCCGCGGGGCGTGCGGCAGCGCGAAGCCGCCCGGCCGCGCCACCCGCGCGTTGAAGTCCTCGAACCCCGGCACCACCCGCGAGATCCGGTCCCGGATCACCGCGTAGTCCTTCTCGAACTCCTCCCACGGGGTCGCCGAGCCCGCGCCCAGCACCGCCCGCGCCAGCCGCGCCACGATCGCGGGCTCCGACAGCAACAGCGGCCCGGCCGGGGCCAGGTTGCCCCGGGAGGAGTGCACCATCCCCATCGAGTCCTCGACGGTCACGAACTGCTTCCCCGACGCCTGCACGTCCCGGTCGGTACGGCCCAGGGTGGGCAGGATCAGGGCCCGCCGCCCGGTCACCGCGTGCGAGCGGTTCAGCTTGGTGGACACGTGCACCGTCAGCGAGGCGTTCCGCATCGCCGCCTCCGTCACCCGGGTGTCCGGGGTCGCGCCGACGAAGTTGCCGCCCATGGCGAAGAACACCTTCGCCGCGCCGTCCCGCAGCGCCTCGATCGCCCGCACCACGTCGTAGCCGTGGTGCCGCGGCGAGGTGATCCCGAACTCCTTGTCCAGCGCGTCCAGGAAGGCCGGCGCGGGCCGCTCGAAGATCCCCATGGTGCGGTCGCCCTGCACGTTGGAGTGGCCGCGGACCGGGCACACCCCGGCGCCCGGCCGACCGATGGCCCCGCGCAGCAGGAGCAGGTTCACCACCTCCCGGATGGTGGCCACCGCGTGCTTGTGCTGGGTCAGGCCCATCGCCCAGCACACGATCGTCCGCTCCGAGGCCAGCACCATCCGCAGCGCCTCCTCCACGGCGGACCGCTCCAGCCCCGTCGCGGCCAGGGTCTCCGCCCAGTCCGCCTCGGCCGCGGCCGCCCGCAGCTCCTCGAAGCCGTGCGTGTGCTCCCGCACGAACTCCTCGTCCACCGCCCCCTCGGTCCCGATCACCAGCTTGTTCAGCAGCCGGAACAGGGCCTGGTCCCCACCGATCCGGATCTGGAGGAAGAGGTCGGCGAGCGGGGTGCCGCGCAGCATGCCGTGCGCGGTCTGCGGGTTCTTGAACCGCTCCAGACCGGCCTCGGGCAGCGGGTTCACGGAGATGATCCGCGCCCCGGCCGTCTTGGCCTTCTCCAGCGCCGTCAGCATCCGCGGGTGGTTGGTGCCCGGGTTCTGCCCGGCCACGATGATCAGGTCGGCCCGGTGCAGGTCCTCCAGGGAGACGCTGCCCTTCCCGATGCCGATGGTCTCCGTCAGCGCCGAGCCGGAGGACTCGTGGCACATGTTCGAGCAGTCGGGCAGGTTGTTGGTGCCGAACTCGCGCGCGAAGAGCTGGAGCAGGAACGCCGCCTCGTTGCTGGTCCGCCCCGAGGTGTAGAAGAGGGCCTCGTCCGGCGAGGACAGGGCGCGCAGCTCCTCCGCGATCACCTCGAAGGCCCGCTCCCAGCTCACCGGCTCGTAGCGGTCGGCGCCCTCGGGCAGGTACATCGGCTCCGTGATCCGGCCCTGCTGGCCCAGCCAGTACCCGGACCGCTCGGCCAGGTCCGCCAACGGGTGCCGGGCGAAGAACCCGGGGGTGACCCGGCGCAGGGTGGCCTCCTCGGCCACGGCCTTGGCGCCGTTCTCGCAGAACTCCGCCGCGTGCCGCTTGTCCTCCTCGGGCCAGGCGCAGCCGGGGCAGTCGAAGCCGCCCTTCTGGTTCACCTTGAGCAGGGTCCGGGCGGTACGGGCCACGCCCATCTGCGCCTGCGCGTGCCGCAGGGTGTGGGCGATGGCGGGCAGTCCGGCCGCCGCGTGCTGGGGCGGCGCGACCTTCGGCGCGTCCTGGACCGGATCACCTGCGGGCGGCTTGGCGGCCATGGCGCTCCCCTTCGAGCGGATGCTGCACGTACGGATACATGCCCGATCCTGTCATGGTGCCCGCGGACGGCCGGCGCCGGAATTGTCGGCGGGGCCGCCTAGGATCGGGGGCGTGGCAGAGACAGCAGCGCAGAAGACCGAAGACGAGACCGCAGCGAGCCGCCCCCGGCTGATGCTCATGGACGGGCACTCCCTGGCCTACCGGGCGTTCTTCGCCCTCCCGGCGGAGAACTTCACGACCGCGGGCGGCCAGCCGACCAACGCCGTCTACGGCTTCGCGTCCATGCTGGCGAACACGCTGCGCGACGAGGCGCCCACTCATTTCGCGGTGGCCTTCGACGTGTCGCGCAAGACCTGGCGCTCGACGGAGTTCCCCGAGTACAAGGCGAACCGCTCCAAGACCCCCGACGAGTTCAAGGGGCAGGTGGAGCTGATCGGGGAGCTGCTCGACGCGATGGCCGTGCCGCGGTTCGCGGTGGACGGCTTCGAGGCCGACGACGTCATCGCGACCCTGGCCACGCAGGCCGAGGCCGCCGGTTTCGACGTCCTGATCGTCACGGGAGACCGGGACTCCTTCCAGCTGGTCAGCGACGCCACCACGGTGCTGTACCCCACCAAGGGCGTCTCCGAGCTGACCCGCTTCACCCCGGAGAAGGTCGAGGAGAAGTACGGGCTCACTCCTCAGCAGTACCCGGATTTCGCCGCGCTGCGCGGGGACCCGTCGGACAACCTCCCCGGCATCCCCGGCGTCGGCGAGAAGACCGCCGCGAAGTGGATCAACCAGTTCGGCTCCTTCAAGGAGCTGGTGGAGCGCGCCGACGAGGTCAAGGGCAAGGCCGGGCAGAACTTCCGCGACCACCTCGAAGCCGTCAAGCTCAACCGCGTCCTGACCGAGATGGTCCGGGACGTGGAGCTGCCCAAGGGCCCCGCCGAGCTGGTCCGCGCCCCGTACGACCGGGCGGCCGTCACGGGCTTCCTGGAGGTCCTGGAGATCCGCAACGCCTCCCTGCGCGAGCGCCTGCTCGCCGTGGACCCGGGCGCGGAGACGGCCGAGGAGCCGGCCCCCGCCGCGGGCGTCGAGCTGGACGGCACCGTCCTGGGCACCGGCGAGCTGGCCGGCTGGCTCGCCGAGCACGGCACCGGCCCCCTCGGCCTGGCCACCGTGGACAGCTGGAACCAGGGCACCGGCGGGGTCACCGAGATCGCGCTGGCCGCCGCCGGGGGCGCCGCCGCCTGGTTCGACCCGGCCGCCCTCGACGAGGCCGACGAGCGGGCCTTCGCCGACTGGGTCTCCGCCGCGGACCGCCCGAAGGTCCTGCACAACGCCAAGGGCGTCATGCGGGTCTTCCCCGACCAGGGCTGGACCGTCGCCGGCGTCACCATGGACACCGCCCTCGCGGCCTACCTGGTCAAGCCCGGCCGCCGCTCCTTCGCCCTCGACGTGCTCGCCGTGGAGTACCTGGGCCGAGAGCTCCAGCCCCCGGCCCAGGACGGCCAGCTCGCCTTCGGCACCGACGACACCGCCGAGGCCGAGGGCCTGATGGCGCAGGCCCGCGCCGTCCTCGACCTCGGCGACGCCTTCACCGGACGGCTCACCGAGGTCGGCGCCACGGAGCTGCTGCACGAGGTGGAGCTGCCCACCTCCGAGCTGCTGGCCCGCATGGAGCGCGCCGGCATCGCGGCCGACCGCCCGCACCTGGACGCCATGGAGCAGCAGTTCGCGGGCGCCGTCCAGCAGGCCGTGAAGGAGGCCCACGCCACCGTCGGCCACGAGTTCAACCTCGGTTCGCCCAAGCAGCTCCAGGAGGTCCTCTTCGGCGAGCTGGGCCTGCCCAAGACGAAGAAGACCAAGACCGGCTACACCACGGACGCGGACGCCCTGGCCTGGCTGGCCGGGCAGACCGAGCACGAACTGCCCGTGATCATGCTGCGCCACCGCGAGCAGGCCAAGCTGCGTGTGACGGTCGAGGGCCTGGTGAAGACGATCGCGGCGGACGGCCGCATCCACACCACCTTCAGCCAGACGGTGGCCGCCACCGGCCGGCTCTCCTCCACCGACCCCAACCTGCAGAACGTCCCCGTCCGCACCGACGAGGGCCGGGCCATTCGCCGCGGTTTCGTGGTCGGCGAGGGCTACGAATCCCTGATGACGGCCGACTACAGCCAGATCGAGCTGCGCGTCATGGCCCACCTCTCTGAGGACGAGGGCCTCATCGAGGCCTTCCTCTCCGGGGAGGACCTGCACACCACGGTGGCCTCCCAGGTCTTCGGGGTGGAGCGCTCCGCGGTGGACGCCGAGATGCGCCGCAAGATCAAGGCCATGTCCTACGGCCTGGCCTACGGCCTGTCCGCCTTCGGCCTCTCCCAGCAGCTCGGCATCGACCCGGCCGAGGGGCGCGGGCTGATGGAGACCTTCTTCGAGCGGTTCGGCGGGGTCCGGGACTACCTCCAGCGGGTGGTCGACGAGGCCCGCGCCACCGGCTACACCGCCACCATGCTCGGCCGCCGCCGCTACCTCCCCGACCTCAACAGCGACAACCGCCAGCGCCGCGAGGCCGCCGAGCGGATGGCGCTCAACGCCCCCATCCAGGGCACCGCCGCCGACATCGTCAAGGTGGCCATGCTCCGGGTGGACCGGGCCCTCACCGAGGCCGGGCTCGGATCCCGGATGCTCCTCCAGGTCCACGACGAAATCGTGCTGGAGATCGCCCCCGGAGAGCGGGACCGGGTGGAGGAGCTGGTGCGTCGGGAGATGGCCGCCGCGGTGAGCCTCAGGGCGCCCCTGGACGTCTCCGTCGGCGTGGGCACCGACTGGGAGTCCGCCGCCCACTGACCCGTGGGGTCCGGGCCGCGGCCCCGCCCGCCGCTCCGCGCTCGCGCCCGCCCCGACCGGTCCCGCCGGTCCGGGCGGGCGTCGGCGTTCCCGGCCCGGGGTGCCGCTGCCGCCGCCGCTGCCGGTGCCGCGCCACCGAGGAGCGGTCCGGTCGGCGGGCTCCGCCGGGCTTCGGGCGGCCTCGGTCCTCAGCTCCGACCGGCGAAGGCGGGGCTCCGGCGCCGTTCCCGGGCGACCCGGCGGGCGTGCCGGACCCTGACCACGGCGGCGAACACCAGCAGCGCCGCCCCCAGCCCGCACCCCGCCCCGAAGCAGAGCGCGGGCACGGCGTCCAACGGACCGCTCACCGGCGGGTCGTACGACAACCAGAGCAGCAACCGCTGCACCGCGCCGAGCACCGCACCCACCGCCAACAGGCCCAGGCACAGCAGCCGTTCCGCCCGGCCCGCGGCCGGCGGCACCGCCCCGACGCCGGTACCGTCCGGCTCCGGCGGGGGAGTGCCCCGGCGCAGCCGGACCGCCCCGTACAGGAACCGTCCGAGCACCAGCAGCGCCAGTGCCGAACCCCCGTACTGGAGGTGGAAGTAGAGCGGTTCGCCGGCCACGGTCCTGTTCAGGACAGGGAAGGCGTCGGTGCCCCAACGGTCGTGGTGGGTGAAGGAATCCCACACCACGTGCGTGAGGGAACCGACCACCGCGCACGGATAGAAGCGGAGCGCGAGCGCGACCGGTGACCGACCCCGCCAGTCCTCGCCGCGCGCCGCCGCGTACACCGGTCCCCGCCGGGCCGCGGGCAGCAGCCCCACCAGCGGTTCCCGCAGGAGCAGCCACACCGCGACCAACAGGGCGGTGAACAAGGCGTCCACGGTCACCACCCCGAGCAGGGAGTGCGTGAACACCCCGAAGGACATCGCCCCCGGCACCACGCTCGCGGCGAAGTAGGTCAGGTCGGGCGCGAAGGAACCGGCCACCAGGGCCGAGGCCACCAGCGGTCCGCGGCCCCGTCCCGTGCGCCGGATTCCGGGCAGCACGGCGGCCGCGTGGCTGAGCGTGAACGGCATCGGATCCCTCGTCCTCTCGTGCGGCGTCCAGTATGCGGCCCCGCGGAGTTGGGGCGGATTCGTGAAGCCCATGGTCAGCGCCTGTTACCCACGGGGAACTTGGCATAGAGTCCTGCGGACTCGGAAGCCGACGAGGGGGAGGACCGGTCATGGCCGCGGGCAGGGGCACGGGTACGGGGACGGGCGCGCACGGCAGGGACGGATCGGGCGGCGCGGACGGCTCGGGGGGAACGACCGACGGGGCGCAGCGAAACGGTTCTTCGGAGTTGGTGACCAAAGTGGGGGCCGAGGCGGGAGCGCGACACCGCCGCCCCTCCTCCCGACCCCGACTGCGCGGCGGCACGGCCGTCCTCGCCACCGCCCTGCTCATCGGCGTGGTGACGGGCTCCCAGGGGCCCGGCGCGGGCAGTGCCGTCGCCGTGGCCGACCCCGCACCGGCCCCCGTGGCGGCCGCACCCGGGCAGGCCCCGGAGGGCGGCCGCGGCAGCTACTACACCGAACTCCCGCCGCTCGTCAGCCCCGTGCCGCCCGGCACCCCCGACACCGGACCGGTGCCCTCGCCCTCGGCCTCCGTCGCGGCGGGGCTCCCGGTGCCCGGCCCCACCCCCTCCGTGCGTCCGTCCGCACCCCCGCAGGGACGCTTCGTCGCCCGGGAGGGCAGCCGGGGCATACCCGCGCTCGTCCTGGAGGCGTACCGGAGCGCCGAGCGCACCGTCGCCGCCACCGACCCCGGCTGCGGGCTGCGCTGGCAACTCCTCGCGGCCATCGGCAAGGTCGAGTCCGGCCAGGCCCGCGGCGGCCGGGTGGACGCGGCGGGCACCACCCTCAGCCCCATCCTCGGCCCGGTGCTGAACGGCAACGGGTTCGCGAACATCCGCGACACCGACGGCGGGGCCTACGACGGGGACGCCGTGTACGACCGGGCCGTCGGCCCCATGCAGTTCATCCCCTCCACCTGGCGGGCCTGGGGACAGGACGCCGACCGCGACGGCGTGCGCAGCCCCCACAACATCTTCGACGCCGCGCTCGCGGCGGGCCGCTACCTCTGCGCGGGCGGCCGGGAGCTTGCACGGGCCGGCGACCTCGACCGGGCGGTGCTCAGCTACAACCGCTCCACGGAGTACCTGTACACGGTGCGCTCGTGGTTCGCCTTCTACCTCACCGGCACGGCCACGCCCGTCCCGCACCCCACCCCGGAGCCGGACCCCGACCCCGACCCGACGGTGCCGGGCCCGAAGCCGACGCCTACGCCGAAGCCGACTCCCACGCCGAAGCCGAAGCCCACTCCGACGCCCACGCCGAAGCCGACAACGCCCGCGCCGAAGCCGACGCCGAGCCCGACGCCGAAGCCGACGACTCCCACGCCGAAGCCGACGCCCACCCCCACGCCTTCGCCGACGATGCCGAGCCCGAAGCCGACGCCTTCGCCGACGCCCACTCCGACTCCGACGCCCACGCCTTCGGCGAAGCCCACTCCGAGTGCGAAGCCCAGCCCGACGGCCGAGCCGACGGCGACGCCGAAGCCGACGCGGAGCCCGGAGCCGACGGCCGAGCCCTCGGCTCCGGTCGTTCCCTCGGCCTCTCCCGCGCCCTCCGGGTCCCCCTCGGCAGGCTGACCGCTGCGCGGGGCCCTTCCCCACCCCGCCCCTTCCCGATCCCGGAGCAGCCGCCCCGGCCCCCGCGTCAGGCAAGCCGCTACCGCGGCCCCACGCGGGGGCTCCGCCCCCACACCCCCGCGCCTCAAACGCCGGCGAGGCTGAAAGCGCCACACCAGCGATAGCCGAGCGACCCCAAGCGCCTCGCGAAGCGCATCGTGTGGCCGCACCCGACGGCGGGCGCGAGCCCAACTCCAGCCCGCGCAGGGGGCACCGCCCAGCGGTAGCTGGGGGAGCTTGAGCGCATCGTGATGCCGCACCCGACAACGGACGCGAGCCCGATCGCCTCGCGAAGCCGCACCCGACGGCGAACGCGAGCCAAGTCGAGCCCGCGCGGCGATTGAGCGCATCCTGAAGCCGCACCCGACAACGGACGCGAGCCCGATCGCCTCGCGAAGCGCATCGTGTGGCCGCACTCAACGGCGAACGCGAGCCTATTTCCAGCCCGCGCGGCGATTGAGCGCATCGTGAAGCCGCACCCGGCATCCCACCGCAGCCCACCCCGGCCGGCCCGCGCGGCGGTCGAGCCCCGCCCGCCTGTTCTCATCTCGCCGCCGCGTTGCTACCGTGCGCGTCCGCACCACTCCTGACGCCTCATCAGATCCGGATCCGGAGGCCCCGTTGCGCGCACTGCTCGCCGCCGGCATCGGGCTGGTCGCCGCCGTGGCCCTCGTGTTCGTGGCCATCGCGATCGGGCCGCCCGAGGGCGAGACCTCGCCCCGGCCGCTGCTCACCACCGTCCCGTCCGCCCCCGGTCGCTGAGGAGGCCCGGCCGTGCGACGCAGAGCAAGTCTCGTCCTGCTGTCCCTCGCCGTGTTCTGCACCGCGCTCGCCCCGCTGCTGCGCTGGTGGATGTTCCCGGCCTTCGCCAAGATCCCGGCCGGCCAGTACCAGGAGGTCGTCCTGGAGGCGAAACCCGCCACCCTCCTCGACTACGGCACCCTCCAGCCCCGCGAGATCCCGAAGATCACCATCGTGCAGACCCTCAAGGGCAACGTGGAGCGGTCCCGGGAGATCGAGGCCGACGCCGGCCGCGACGTGGTCGTGTGGGACGCGCTCTCCTACGTGGTGGGGCCCGACGGCAAGATGGTCTCCCAGGTGCCCGAGCGCTACATCTTCGACGCGCACACCCAGGACCCCGTGCACGCCACCGGCGAGATGGTCGACGGGGACCCGGTCCGGCGCACCGGCATCGAGTTCAAGTGGCCCTTCTTCACGGAGCCGCGCGACTACCTCTACTTCGACGCCCAGACCCGCACCTCCGCCCCCATCCACTACGTGGGCCCGCGCACCTTCCGCGGCATGGAGGTCTACTACTTCGAGCAGACCGTGCCCTGGACCAAGGTGCCGTTCCCCAAGACCATGCCGGTCAAGGGCTTCGACCCGGCCACCATCGAGAAGGGCTTCGGCACCACCCGCTGGTACACCACCAAGCGGATGTTCTGGGTGGACCCCGTCACCGGGGCACCCGTCAACGGCGAGGAGATCCACACCGAGGAGCTCCGCGGCGGCACCCTCGCCGCCAACGCACCCGGGCAGCGCCTGGTCATGTTCGACGCGCACGTGAAGATGCGCGAGGACTACCTCCGCCACACCCTGGACCTGGTCGCCGCCAACCGCACCAAGATCCTCGTCCTGCACACCTACGCGCCCCTGGGCCTCGCCGTCACCGGGGTCGTGCTGCTGGGCCTGTCGCTCTGGCTGGAGGCCAGGTCGCGGCGGCGGGCCGGCGACCCGCCCGCCCCCGCACCCGTACCGGTCAGCGCCTGAGCCGCGCGTTCGTGTACCGGGTCGGCTCCGCCGTGGCCGGGTCCTCCGGCCACGGGTGCCGGGGGTACCGGCCGCGCAGCTCCGCGCGCACCGCCCGGTACCCCTCCTTCCAGAAGGAGGCCAGGTCCGCCGTCACCGCGGCCGGCCGGCCCGCCGGGGACAGCAGGTGCACCAGCACCGGCACCCCCGGCTCCCCGCCCACACGCGGGGTTTCCCGCAGCCCGAACAGCTCCTGGAGCTTCACCGCGAGCACCGGTTGCTCCGCCCCGTAGTCCACCCGGATCCGGGAACCGCTCGGCACCTCGATCCGCTCCGGAGCCAGCTCCTCCAGCCGCGCCGCCTCGCCCGAGGCCCACGGCAGCAGCCGCGACAGCGCCCCGCCGGCGTCGATCCGACCGAGGTCGGCCCGCCGCCGGGCCCGCGACAGCTCCGGCTCCAGCCACTCCGCGGCCCGCGCCACCAGCGCCCCGTCCGACACCTCCGGCCAGTCGCCGCCCACCGTGCGGTGCAGGAAGTCCAGCCGGGCCCGCAGCCCCACCGCCTCCGGACCCCAGCGCAGCAGCCCCGGCCCCTCCCGCTCCAGCCCCTCCAGCAGCGCGGCCCGGACCAGCCCCGGATCCGGCTCCCGCAACGGCCGCACGGTCAGCTCCACCGCACCCAGCCGCTCCACGCTCCGCGCCGACACGTCCCCGTCCGTCCAGCGCACCTCCTCGCCCGAGGACAGCAGGTGCGCGGCGGCCGTCCGGGCCGACTCCCCGTCCACCACCGCGGCCAGCCGCACCCGCGCCGAGGCCGCGTGCGCCCCCCGGTCGGCCACGGCCACCGCCAGCCACTCCGAGGACCGCAGGCGCGAGCCCTCACCGAGCTCCGCCCCGGTCCCCGAGACCATCAGGTACGCGCCCCCGCCGCGGGACCGCGCCAGCCGCTCCGGGAACGCCAGCGCGGCCACCAGCCCGGCCGCCGCGTCCTCCGGCAGACCCGCGCCGCCCCCGGTGCCCGTACCCGTCCCGGTACCGGCCCTCGCACCGGCTTCCGTACCGGATCCCGCAGCGCCCGCCGCCTCGCGGGCTGCCTCCTTCGCCGGGCCCGCCAGCCGGCGCGCCTCCGCCCGCCAGCGGGCCGCGTACCCGTCGCCGCCCCGCCGGGCCTCCCGCCAGGCCGCCGCCAGATCGTCCCCGTACTCCCGCGGCGGCTCCTCGCTCAGCAGGGCCACCAGCTCCGCCGCCCGCGCCGCGCCCACCACCGGGGCCGCGTCCAGGAGGGCCCGCGCGAGCCGCGGGTGCAGGCCCAGCCGGGCCATCCGCACCCCGCGCGCGGTGGCCCGCCCGGCCCCGTCCACGGCACCCACCGCGGCCAGCACCTCCCGCGCCGCGGCCATCGCCCCGGCCGGCGGTCGGTCCAGCAGCGCCAGCCCCGTGGCCCCCGGGTCGCCCCAGCAGGCCGCCTGCAACGCGAAGGCCGCCAGGTCCGCCAGCCGGATCTCCGGCGCGGGGAACGCCGGCAGCCGACCGTCCTCCGCCTCCGCCCAGCAGCGGTACACCACGCCCGGCGCCTCGCGTCCGGCCCGGCCCGCCCGCTGCCGCCCGGCCGCCCGGGAGGCCCGTACCGTGGTCAGCGCGCCCAGTCCCCGGGCGTGGTCCGTCCGCGGCTCGCGGGCCAGGCCCGCGTCCACCACGATCCGCACTCCGGGCACCGTCAGGCTCGACTCGGCCACCGCCGTCGCCAGGACCACCCGACGCCGACCCGCGCCGCCCGCCAGCACCGCGTCCTGCACGGCCGCCGGGGCCCGCCCGTGGACCTGGAGCAGCTCCGCGTCCACCCCCGCCAACTGACCCGCCACCCGGGCGATCTCCCCGGTGCCGGGCAGGAAGCACAACACGTCCCCCGCGTGCTCGGCCAGCGCCCGCCGCACCACCGAGGCCACGTGCGCCAACAGCGCCGGATCCACCCGCATCCCGTGCGGGGGCCGCACCGGCCGGGCCGGGGGAGCCCACACCACCTCCACCGGATGGGACACCCCCGCCGCCGTCACCACCGGAGCGTCCCCGAGCAGCGCCGACCAGCCCGCCGCGTCCGTGGTCGCCGAGGCCGCCACCAGCCGCAGCTCCGGCCGCAGCGCGGCCCGCACGTCCAGGAGGAAGGCCGCGACCGTGTCCGCGTCGAGGTGACGCTCGTGGCACTCGTCCAGCACGACCACATCGACCCCGGACAGCTCCTGGTCCCGCTGGAGCCGCTGCAAGAGCACGCCCGTGGTCACCACCTCGACCACCGTCCGTGGCCCTACCCGACGCTCCCCGCGCACGGTGAAGCCCACCCGGTCGCCCGGCTCCTCACCCAGCAGCCAGGCCATCCGCCGGGCCGCCGCCCGGGCCGCGATCCGCCGCGGCTCGGCGACCAGCACCCGCCGCACCGGCCCGGCCCCGCCGGCCGTCCCGCGTCCGGGTACCGGCACCAGTCCGGCCAGCACCAGCGGCACCAGCGTGGTCTTGCCGGTGCCCGGCGGGGCGCACAGCACGGCCGTCCCGCGCCCCTCCAGGGCAGCGGCGAGCTCCGGTACGGCGGCGCCGACCGGCAGGGAGTCCAGCACCTCGGTACGCATCCCGCAGCCCCGCCCCGTCAGTCCCTCTCGCACACGAAGATCGCCGTGCCCGGGATCAGGTTCCCGCGCAGCGGCGACCAGCCGCCCCACTCCTGGGCGTTCCAGGCGGGCCACTCCGGCTCCACCAGGTCCACCAGCCGGAACCCGCCCGCGACCACGTCCCGCACCCGGTCGCCCAGGGTCCGGTGGTGCTCCACGTAGACGGCGTTCCCCTCCTCGTCCTGCTCCACATAGGGAGTCCGGTCGAAATAGGAGGCGGCGACCGACAGGCCCTCCGGCCCCGGCTCGTCCGGGAAGGCCCAGCGGATCGGGTGGGTCACCGAGAACACCCAACGGCCGCCCGGCCGCAGCACCCGGCGCACCTCCCGCATCACCCGCACCGGGTCGGCCACGAAGGGCACCGCCCCGTACGCCGAGCAGGCCAGGTCGAAGGAGCCGTCGCGGAACGGCAGCGCCCCCGCGTCCGCCTCCACCAGCGGGACCTCCCCGCCGATCCGCAGCGCGTGCTGGAGCTGCCGGTGCGAGAGGTCCAAGGCCACCGGCCGGGCCCCCCGCGCGGCCAGCCATCGGCTGCACTGCGCGGCGCCGGCGCCGATCTCCAGCACGTCCCGGCCGCGCAGCGCGTCCGGCGGGCCCAGCAGCCCGGCCTCCGCCTCGTCGAGACCCTCCGGTCCCCACACGAAACGGTCGTCCCCGAGGAACGCCCCGTGATCGCTCTGGTACTCGTCGGCGTTGCGGTCCCACCAGCCGCGGCTGGCCCGGCTGCTCTCGGTCTCGTCCGCCGTGCGGCGGACGGCCTCGGCATCTGCCTCGTACACGCCTTCGGCGGCGTCATCCTCTTGGTTCATCGGGCCCGTCGTCGTAGTCTTCGCGCAGGTTCCGCGATGCGCCCCGGGCGCGGACGGAACGGTGCGGCACTTCATCACACCGCGCAGCCGCCGTGCTCAGCACGCGAGTTGTGCCCGTGATGCGGTGTTCCGGTACGAGTGGGCGCCTTCGCGCATTGACCCTGTCCGGCTGCCCCCGTATGCTACAAGTTGCGCTGCGAGCCTGCGCTCCTCAGACCTAGCAGGCTGCGCTCGTATCTGTTTGCACCCCTCGGTTTTCGAGGCCCTTCCGGTCCAGCGGGCCGGGGGTCCTCCTTGGCTGTCCGGCTCTGGCAGACGCGACAAAGGCTCCCGGCGTAGCAGTACCTACGACCTTCTGTCCGTAACCGGAGCCCTTTCCCACATGACGAGCAGCACCGAGACCACCGCCACCACTCCGCAGGTAGCGGTCAACGACATCGGTAACGAGGAAGCCTTCCTCGCCGCGATCGACGAGACGATCAAGTACTTCAACGACGGCGACATCGTCGACGGCGTCATCGTGAAGGTCGACCGGGACGAGGTCCTGCTCGACATCGGTTACAAGACCGAAGGCGTGATCCCGAGCCGCGAGCTCTCGATCAAGCACGACGTCGACCCGAACGAGGTCGTCAAGGTCGGTGACGAGATCGAGGCCCTGGTTCTCCAGAAGGAGGACAAGGAAGGCCGTCTCATCCTGTCCAAGAAGCGCGCTCAGTACGAGCGTGCCTGGGGCACGATCGAGAAGATCAAGGAAGAGGACGGCATCGTCACCGGTACCGTCATCGAGGTCGTCAAGGGTGGTCTCATCCTCGACATCGGCCTCCGCGGCTTCCTCCCGGCCTCCCTGGTCGAGATGCGTCGTGTCCGCGACCTCCAGCCCTACGTGGGCAAGGAGCTCGAGGCGAAGATCATCGAGCTGGACAAGAACCGCAACAACGTGGTCCTGTCCCGCCGCGCCTGGCTGGAGCAGACCCAGTCCGAGGTCCGCCAGACGTTCCTCACCACCCTGCAGAAGGGTCAGGTCCGCTCCGGCGTCGTCTCCTCGATCGTCAACTTCGGTGCCTTCGTGGACCTGGGCGGCGTCGACGGCCTCGTGCACGTCTCCGAGCTGTCCTGGAAGCACATCGACCACCCGTCCGAGGTCGTCGAGGTCGGTCAGGAAGTCACCGTCGAGGTCCTCGACGTGGACATGGACCGCGAGCGCGTCTCCCTGTCGCTGAAGGCGACCCAGGAGGACCCGTGGCAGCAGTTCGCCCGGACCCACCAGATCGGCCAGGTCGTCCCGGGTAAGGTCACCAAGCTGGTTCCGTTCGGTGCGTTCGTCCGCGTGGACGAGGGCATCGAGGGTCTGGTCCACATCTCCGAGCTGGCCGAGCGCCACGTGGAGATCCCGGAGCAGGTCGTCCAGGTCAACGACGAGATCTTCGTCAAGGTCATCGACATCGACCTCGAGCGTCGCCGGATCTCGCTGTCGCTGAAGCAGGCCAACGAGTCCTTCGGTGCCGACCCGGCCTCGGTCGAGTTCGACCCGACCCTGTACGGCATGGCCGCGTCCTACGACGACCAGGGCAACTACATCTACCCCGAGGGCTTCGACCCCGAGACCAACGACTGGCTCGAGGGCTTCGACGCTCAGCGCGAGACGTGGGAGCGCCAGTACGCCGAGGCGCAGGTCCGCTTCGAGCAGCACCAGGCGCAGGTCATCAAGAGCCGTGAGGCCGACGAGGCCGCCGCTGCCGAGGGCGCTGCCGCCCCGGCCGCCGGCAACGCCGGTGCGGGCATCTCCGGTGGCTCCTACTCCTCGGAGTCGGACGACACCTCCGGCGCCCTGGCCTCCGACGAGGCCCTGGCCGCGCTCCGCGAGAAGCTGGCCGGCGGCCAGAGCTGATCGCAGCGCAGCCTCACGGTCGCTGACCGGAAGCTGAAACGGTAAGGCCCGTCCCCTTCGTGGGGGCGGGCCTTACCGCCGTTTCCGGCCCCCGCGCCCGGGCACCGGCCGCGCCGGACCGCCCTCCCGGGAAGCCTCCCGCGGCCCCGTCCGTCCCGCTACCCGCCCCTTTTCACGGCCCGTTCACTTCCGGGGGGAATGGTCCCGCCCACCCGGACGTTCTTGGCAATGACGCGAGGAGGAGTGGTAACCGTGCTTGATCCACAAGGTTTGTACGAATGGGACGCCAAGGGTCTGGCGGTGGTCGACCTGGCGCTGGCCCAGGACTCCGCCGGACTGGTCATGCTCTACCACTTCGAGGGGTACATCGACGCGGGGGAGACCGGCGAGCAGATCGTCGAGCGGCTGCTCGACACGCTGCCGCACCAGGTCGTGGCCCGCTTCGACGCCGACCGCCTGGTGGACTACCGGGCCCGCCGCCCGCTGCTCACCTTCAAGCGGGACCAGTGGACCGAGTACGACGCCCCGAAGCTGGAGGTCAACCTCGTCCAGGACGCCACCGGCGCCCCGTTCCTGCTGCTGTCCGGGCCCGAACCGGACGTGGAGTGGGAGCGGTTCGCGAAGGCCGTCGAGCAGGTCGTGGAACGGCTCGGGGTCCGGCTCGCGGTCAACTTCCACGGCATCCCCATGGGAGTGCCGCACACCCGCCCCGTCGGGATCACCCCGCACGGCAACCGCACCGACCTGATGCCCGGCCACCGCAGCCCCTTCGACGAGGCCCAGGTGCCCGGCAGCGCCGAATCCCTCGTGGAGTACCGCCTCCAGCAGGCCGGACACGACGTCCTCGGCGTCGCCGCGCACGTCCCGCACTACATCGCCCGGTCCCCGTACCCGGACGCCGCGCTGACGGCCCTGGAGGCCATCACCGCCGCCACCGGCCTGGTGCTGCCCGGGGTGGCGCACTCCCTGCGCACCGAGGCACACCGCACGCAGACCGAGATCGACCGGCAGATCCGCGAGGGCGACGAGGAACTGGTCGCGCTCGTGCAGGGCCTGGAGCACCAGTACGACGCCGTGGCGGGCGCCGAGACCCGCGGCAACATGATCGCCGAGCCGGCGGAGCTGCCCTCCGCGGACGAGATCGGCCGCGAGTTCGAGCGCTTCCTCGCGGAACGCGAAGGCGACCTCTGACCCGACCCGTGTCCGGCGGCCGAACCGGCCGACCGGGCCGGGCCGGGCCCGCGAGGCGACCGGCGGGCCCCGACCGGCCCGGACCGCGCACCGTGGGTACCGCCCTCCCGCCCCGCGTGGCCACGCCCTAAGCTGCGGCCATGCTGAAAGTGGGTCTGACGGGCGGGATCGGAGCGGGCAAGAGCGAGGTGTCGCGGCGGCTCGCGGCCTTCGGGGCGGTGATCGTCGACGCCGACAGGATCGCCCGCGAGGTGGTCGAGCCGGGCACCCCCGGGCTGCGCGCCGTCGTCGAGGCGTTCGGGGAGTCCGTACTGACCCCCGAGGGCACTCTGGACCGGCCGGCCCTGGGTGCGATCGTCTTCGCCGACCCGGAGAAGCTGCGCGTCCTCAACGGCCTCGTGCACCCGCTGGTCGGGGCCCGGTCGGCGGAGCTGGAGGCGGCCGCCGGACCGGAGGCCATCGTCGTCCACGACGTCCCCCTGCTCGCGGAGAACGGGCTGGCCCCGCTGTACGACCTGGTGATCGTGGTGGACGCGTCCCCCGAGACCCGGCTGGAGCGGCTCCTCGCCCGGCGGGGCATGGCCGAGGAGGAGGCCCGGGCGCGGATGGCGGCCCAGGCCACGCGGGAGCAGCGGCTGGCCGTCGCGGACCTCGTGATCGACAACGACGGTCCCCTGGAGGCACTGGAGCCCCAGGTCCGCAAGGTCTGGGACGAGCTCCTCGCCCGGGCCGCCGCCCGCACCGACTGATCCGCCAGGGGGACCGACGGGCCCGCCGGCCGGGCCCGACCGGACGGCGGCCCCACGGACGGACCCCGGGCGCGCGGCGACGCTCCGGGGCGCGGGGCGGGCACCGGCGCGGAATACGGTCGCCCGGCGGGGGCGTTGTACGGCCCCGTCAAGGGAAGGATCGGAACGTGTCGGACACCGCAGGGACCAGCCCGGAGACCCACGTCATCGACTACCGCGCCGCCGAGCAGCTGCTGGCGGCCCGGGACCCGCGCGGAGCGGTGAAGCTGCTCGACTCCGTGATAGCGGCGCACCCGGAGAACACCGCCGCACGGCTGCTGCGCGCCCGAGCCTTCTTCGCGGCGGCCCAACTGCGCCCCGCCGAGCTGGAGTTCGAGCTGGTGCTGGAGCGGGAGCCGGACAACGCCTTCGCGCACTTCGCGCTGGCCCGGACCCTCCAGCGGGCGGGTCGCCCGGACCCGGCCCGCCGGCACTTCCGACTGGCCGCGGCCCTGGACCCCAACCCGGAGTACCTGGCGGCGGCCCGCTTCGAGGACTGACCGCGCGGCGGCCCGGGCCGGGCGGGCCCCCTCGGTCGGTCCGGGGCCGGCGCACGCCGAAGCCGGAGCGCGACGCTCACCCCGGCACCCCCGTGTCCTGGGTCAGCTGCCGTGCTCCGGCGGCTCGTACGGCGGGACCTCACGGCCCGGCTGGTAGTGGGCGCCCTGGTGCAGGCGGTGCACCACCATCATCAGATCGGCGCTGATCAGCAGGACCAGCACGGCGCAGGTGATCGCCCAGCCGGTGCGCCCGTTCCAGGCGAACAGCCCGGTGCCCGCCACGGCCCACAGCAGCCCCCACACGCTCAGCCAGAAGCGCAGCCGCAGGGGACTGCGGGCGGTCAGGGGTTCGTTTCCGGTACGCATGGACATCGCCTGCCCTCACGTCCATCGTCCCACTCCTGCCGCCCGGCGGCCCTGCTCAGGGGTTGAGCTTCTTCACCGCGGTCGTGGTGGTCTTCTTGAAGGCGGCAATCGGGGCGTCCGTGAGGGTGCCCATCTGGGACCAGTTCACGACGGTCACGGTGGTGCCGTCCCGGCCGATGCCGAAGAGGTGCACGCCGTGCTCGGAGTCCGGCACCGCGGTGTGCACGCCGTACACGTGCGCGCCCTCCTCCACGTTCAGCTTGCCGTAGTCCTGCCAGCTCGCCAGCCCGCCCGGGGTCTTGCGCAGCCAGTCGGCGGCGCAGGCGGCGGCCTTCTTCTCCAGGGCCGCGGCCAGCGCCTTGGCCTTGGCGGTGCTGCCCGCCCGCACGGAGACCTGCCGGGCGCTCGCGTCCATCTCGGTGCCGAACAGGCGGTGCCAGCTGCCGGCGGCCGGCAGGGCGCCCTTCAGGCAGAACAGCGGGTTCTCCGGCAGGCCGCTGCGGACCGGTCCGGCGGACCAGGGGGAGGACGGGTGCGGCGGCAGGTCCGTCGCCTTGAGGAACCCGGGTGCGGAGGCCCCGACCGAGGCACCGGCGGAGGTGCCCGCGGGGGCCGCGGAGGCGGGGGCGGTGAGGGCGGCGATCCCCGCGGCGGCGAGGGCCGAGGCGACCACCGCGGTGGTCGCGGAGCGGAGGGAACGGCCGGAGCGGACGGAACGGAACGACATGGTGGAACTCCCCGTGAAGACTCGAAGTGGTGCGGTGGGACGCGGTGGTGACCTCGTCGCCGTGGTGCTGCACCAGCCTCGCCGGGCACTGCGGGGCGGGGCAACGGAGCACGCCCGATGCGGGACACTGGAACGGCTTTCCCCGCGTTGAGCTGGGGGAACACCCAGAGGGTGGAACGGTGTCACGGGACGGGGGAGTCATGGGCGGGACGGAACGGGCGGCGGAGACGGAGGACTTCGCGCGGCTGATGCGGGAGCTGAAGGAGCGGGCCGGGGTGAGCTACGGGGTGCTCGCCCGCCGGCTGCACACCAGCACCTCCACCCTGCACCGCTACTGCAAGGGCGAGGCGGTGCCGACGGACTTCGGAGCCGTGGACCGCTTCGCCAGGGCCTGCCGGGCGACTACGGCCGAGGCCCTGGAGCTGCACCGCGCCTGGCTGCTGGCCGACGCCCGCCGCCGGGCCACCGCCCGCGAACAGGCTCCCGGGGCGGGATCCGGCGCGGGGGCGGGTTCCGGCGCGGGGGCGGGCGCTGCCGTGGGGGCGGCCGCGAGAGGGGCCGCGCCCGTGAGCGCGGCCATGGTCCCGGCCCCCGGACCGGACGCGGGTGGGGACGACGACGCGGGCGCGGGCGCGGCTTCGGGTGCGGGCGTGGGTGTGGGCGAGGACGCGGGGACGGGCCGCGAGGGCCCCGGAGCCCCGGCGGGTCCCGCTGCCGGCTCCGGTCCCGACGCCACGCCGGCGGCCGGTGCCGTCCCGCCCGTCGCCCCTTCCGCCGGCCCCGGAGGGAAGGGCTCCGGGACGGGAGACGGATCCGACGGCCCCGCCGACGCGGAGGACGACTCCGCCGCCGAGGACGCGACCGTCGTGGTCGGACCGCCGGGGGCCGTCCCGGCGCCCGCCGCGCGGCCCTGGTACCGGCGCAGGGGGGCCGTGCTGACCGGGGCGGGGGCGGCCGTCGGCGCGGTCGTCGCCCTGGCCCTGACCGTCGGCCCGCCCGGCGGGGGACAGGGCGCGCTCCCCGGCCCCTCGGCCCGCTCCGGAGCGCCCTCGGGCGGCGGTCCCACCCTCCCGGTGGCACCCGCCACGGCCGGTCCCTCCGCCGGACCGACCTCCGCGAGCCCCGACCCCACCCCCACGGCCACGGAAGGGCCCACGACCCCTCCCACCGCCCGCCCCTCGACCACGGCCGGGGCCGGTGGCGGGCCCTCCACGCCCGCGCCCGTCGCGCAGGCCCCGCTCGTCGGCGTCCGCTCGCACGTCTGGGACGCCGGCTGCGACCACCGCTACCTCGTGGACCGGGATCCGGGCTCCGTACCGGAGCCGCCCGTCGAGCAGGACGCCGCCGGATGGGCCGCCTCCCTGGGAGCCCTGCACGCCGGCCGACAGGTCGTCGAGGCCACGATCACCGGCGGCAGCTCCAAGCCGGTGGTCCTCCAGTCCGTGCACGTCCGCGTGGCCGGGCGCGGCACCCCGCCCGGGGGCGACGTCTTCACGATGTCCCAGGGTTGCGGAGGCTCCCTCACCCCGGCGGCGTACACCGTGAACCTCGACGTCCCCCGCCCGCTGGCCAAGCCGGCCGCCGGGCACGACGGGGAGAACGAGGTGCCCGTCCCCGCCTTCCCGCTGCGGGTCTCGGCCGCCGAACCGGCCGTCCTGCGGATCGAGGCGGAGACCGTCCGCTGCGACTGCACCTGGTGGGTGGAGGTGCCGTGGACCGCCGGGGGCGGCAGCGGCACCCTCCGCATCGACGACGGCGGGCGGCCCTTCCGCACCACCGGCGTGGCCGGCCGACCCGTCTACGGTTACGCCACGGAGTCGGGCCGCTGGGCGCGGGACTGAGACACCCCCGCCCTCCGGGCCATCAGCGCAGGTGAGAGCGGTTGTCGGTGGTCCCGCCTAGACTCACGAACGGTCACCGGTGGGGTTCCGTCCCGCCGGGGCCGGGCGTGCGGAGGGACCGCGCGCACTGCGGCGGGGAGGAGGCGGCGGTGGACGAGAGCGCTTTCGCGCCCTGGCGCGGCCTGCTCCGGCAGGCCGTGGTCTTCCTGCCCGGCGAGGTGCCCCGGCAGGGCCGGATCGCCTTCTGGTCCCCGACGGCCGAGGCCCTCCCGGAAGTCCTCCCCGCGCGGGCGACCCGGACGGTCCTCACCGTGGCGCGGGCCGTCGGCGCCGGAGCACGCACGCGGACGGTGCCCGCCGTCGAGGTCCCCCTGGAGCCCGCCCTGGCGCCGCTGCTGCGCGCCGCCGTCGAGCCCGGGGCGCACCCGGCCGCCCGCTGCTGGGCCGCGGCCGCCCGACTCGCCCTCCAGCTGACCGCCCGGGGCGCCCTCCTGCCCGGACTCACCGGCCGGGACCAGGACGCCTGGCGGGCGGGCCCGCTGTCCGCCGACGACCTGGCCCAGCTGCGGGCCGTCGCCGCCGCCATGCCCGCCGAGGCCCACGCCACCCCGCTGCCGGAGAGCCGCCCGCTGTCCCTCCCCGACCCGGAAGCCCTGCTCCGGGCCTTCCTCGACGCCGTCGCCGACACCCTCCCGCGCACCCCCGCCGCCCGGTACGCCGCCGGCGCCCCCTTCGCCGCGAGCGCACCGCAGACCGTCCCCGGGATACGGGACTGGGCGGTGCAGGTGGCCGCCGGGGCCGACGCGGGGGTCGGAGTCTCCCTCCGCCTGGACCTGAGCGGGTACGCCCTCTTCGACCCGGCCGCGGACCCCGCCGTCGTCGAGGGAGGCACGGGCACCGGGCCCGACGCGACCGCGGCGGGAGCCCCCCTGCACCTGGCCGGCGCCGCCCTGGTGCAGGTGCACAGCCTCGCCGACCCCACCCGCGTCACCGACGCCTCCGCCCTGTGGGCCGGCCTCGCCGCGCCCGACAGCTTCGGCCCGCGCGCCCGGGTCGACGCCGTGCTCGCCCTGCGCCGCGCCGCCCGCACCTGGCCCCCGCTGGCCCGGCTCCTGGACCGCCCCGTCCCCGACGTCCTCGCCCTGTCCGACGCCGAGCTGGAGGACCTCCTCGGCACCGCCGGAGCCCGGCTCGCGGCGGCCGGGGTGCCCGTGCACTGGCCGCGCAGCCTGGCCCGGACCCTCACCGCCACGGCGGTGGTGCGCCCGGCCCCCGGCTCGGCCGCCGACGGCACCTCCTTCTTCGACGCGGACCGCCTCTTCGCCTTCTCCTGGGAGATCGCCCTCGGCGCGGACCGGCTCACCCCCGGCGAGCTGGACGCCCTCGCCGAGGCGCACCGCCCGGTGATCCGCCTGCGGGACCAATGGGTCCGGGTCGACCCGGACCTCGTCCGCAAGGCCCGCAAACGCCACCTCGGGCTCCTCGACCCGGTGGACGCCCTGTCCGTGGCCCTCACCGGCACCGCCGAGGTCGACGGGGAGACCGTGCCCGCCGTGCCCGTCGGTGCCCTCGCCGCCCTGCGCACCCGCCTCACCTCCGAACTGGCCCCGCTGCCGACGCCCCCCGGACTGCACGCCACCCTGCGCGCGTACCAACAGCGCGGCCTGGCCTGGCTGGACCTCATGACCTCCCTCGGGCTGGGCGGTTGCCTCGCCGACGACATGGGGCTGGGCAAGACCGTCACCCTGATCGCCCTGCACCTGCACAGAGCCCAGGAC
>NZ_JBEOSD010000126.1:0-25139 GCF_040302735.1 Streptomyces sp. NPDC097619
CGTGCGGGACTTCGCGCGTCGACGGCCGGGCACCTTCCTCGCCGGCGCCGCCGTGGCGGGGTTCTTCCTCGGCCGCGCCGGCAAGGGGGTGGGCGAGGTCGTGGTGGGCCTCCTTGGCGAAGCCGAGGCCCGGATCGATGACGAGGTGTTCGGGGCGGATCCCGGCGTCGGCGGCGGCGTGCAGGCGGACGCGGAGCTCGGTGACGACCTCGGAGAGGACGTCACCGTAGACGGCCCGGGTGTGCATGTCGTGGCCGAACCCGCGCCAGTGCATCAGGACGAAGGGCACCCCGCAGGCCGCCGCGGCCGGGAGCATGCCGGGGTCGGCGAGGCCGCCGCTGACGTCGTTGACGAGGGCGGCGCCGGCGGCGACGGCCCGTTCGGCGACGGTGGCGCGCATGGTGTCCACGGAGACCGTGACCCCTTCGGCGGCCAGACCGCGCACGACCGGGAGGACCCGGCGCAGTTCCTCCTCCTCCTCGATGCGGGCGGCGCCGGGACGGGTGGATTCGCCGCCCACGTCGACGAGGTCGGCTCCGTCGGCCACCAGGTCCAGTCCGCGTTTCACGGCGGCGGCCGTGTCGAACCAGCGGCCGCCGTCGGAGAACGAGTCCGGGGTGACGTTGACGACTCCCATGACCGCGCACCGGTCCCAGGCGGGCAGCCCCGCCACCGGGGCCGGGGCGGTCATTCCGGGACCTCCGCGTTCCGTACGAGGTACCGGGTGTAGGCGCCGGGGGTGAAGAAGTCGGGCAGGTGCCGGCTGAAGACGGTGGACTCCAGGATCGCGCGGGCCTCCGCCGCCCGCGGGCCGGGACTCTCCGCGGCCAGTGCGGCGTACTCCTCCTCGATGAGGGCCGTGAGCCGCTGCCGGGTGAGGAGGCGGTGGCGCAGCCACTGCCAGAGCTGCACGCGGGCGATCTCGGCGGTGGCGGTGTCCTCCAGGAGACCGTCGCGTGCCAGGACGCCGTGCCCGCCGAGCCAGGTGTCGAAGTAGCGGAGCGCGACGGCGACGTTGGTGCGGATCCCGTCCGGGTCCGGCGGGACCACGTTGCGTCGCACGGCGAGCAGGTCCGCGGCCGTGACGCCCCGGTCCCGGTCCGGCGCGTCGGTCGCGTGCGGGCGGCCCTCGGTCTCCCGATCGAGGGCGGTCCGGTCGAGGGCGGTCCGGTCGACGGCCGCGCGGTCGAAGGCTTCCCGGCAGACGGGCACCAGCTCGGGGCGGGTGACCCAGGCGCCGTCGAAGCCCTCGGCGGCCTCGCGCTCGGCGTCGTGGCGGGCCGTGGCCAGGGCGGTGCGGGACCCCTCGGTCGTACCGTCCGGCAGGTGGGTGACCATGCCGCCGATCGCGGGCGCGCCTCGCCGGTGGCAGGAGTCCACGAGGAGTTCCGTGTACGCCCTCATGAACGGGGCGTTCATGGTGACGGCCGTGCGGTCCGGGAGCAGGAAGTCGGTGCAGTGGCCGAAGGTCTTGAGCAGGCTGAAGAGGTAGTCCCAGCGTCCGGCGTTGAGGCCGGCCGCGTGCTCGCGCAGCTCGTAGAGGATCTCCTCCATCTCGAAGGCCGCGGGGACGGTCTCGATCAGGACGGTGGCGCGGACGGTGCCCCGGGGGATGTCCAGGAGCTGCTGGGCGAGGACGAACACGTCGTTCCAGAGCCGGGCTTCGTACCGGTTCTCCAGCTTGGGGAGGTAGAAGTACGGGCCGGAGCCGGAGTCGATCTGTCGGCGGGCGCAGTGGAAGAAGTACAGGCCGAAGTCGACCAGGGCCGCGGCCACGGGTCGGCCGTCGAGGAGGAGGTGTTCCTCGTCGAGGTGCCAGCCGCGCGGGCGGACCATCAGGGTGGGGCGCGAAGTGGTCGTCCGGGTCGGGGCGTCCGCCTTCGGGTGCCCGTCCGTGGGGCCGTCGAGTCGGCCCGTGACCGCGTCGAGGAGGGTGAGTTGGCCCGCGATGAGGTTGTGCCAGAGCGGCGAGGTGGCGTCCTCGAAGTCGGCCGTCCAGACCTGGGCGCCGGAGCGGAGGGCGGCCCGGGCGGTGTCGCGGTCCGGCGGGCCGGTGATCTCGACGCGGCGGTCGGCGAGTCCGGGGGCGGGGGGTGCCACCCGCCAGGTGGGGTCATCCCGGACGGCCGAGGTGGCGCGGGGGAAGTCGAGGCGGGAGCCGGAGGCGAGCCGGTCGGACCGGTGGCGGCGTTCGGTGAGGAGGCCGTGCCGGCGCCGGGCGAAGGTGGAGTCGAGGCATGCGAGGAACGCGAGCGCGGCCGGGGTGAGGACTTCTTCGAAGCGGGGGCCGGCGGCGCCGAGGACGGTGATGCGGCCGGCGGGGGGTGGGGAGGTCATGGGCTCTCCAAGGGGGCGGGGCGACGGGACGGACCGGGGCGGGGCGAGCCGGGGCGGGCCCCCGGGGCGGGCGGATACGGGCGCCCCGGAGGCCGGGCGCGCCCGTACGCGTGCCGGGGCGGGCACACCCGCACCGTGCCGGGGCCGGCCCCCGACAGGCAAGGACCGGCAGGCAGGGACCGGCAGGGCATCCCCGGGCCCGCGGTCGGGTGACCGCGGGCCCGGCGCCCGGCCAGGTGGACCGACCGATCCGATCGGACCGACCGGTCCAACCGAACCGATCGGACCGGTCAGGCCCGTGCGTCCGTGGGGTCCGCGAGTTCGGAGCGGACCGCGCGGGCTGCCGCGACCAGGTTCTCCAAGGAGGCGCGGGTCTCGGTCCAGCCGCGGGTCTTCAGGCCGCAGTCGGGGTTGACCCAGAGCCGTTCGGCCGGGATGGCCTCCAGGCCCTTGCGGAGCAGGGTGGCGGCCTCCTCGGTGCCGGGGACGCGCGGGGAGTGGATGTCCCAGACGCCCGGTCCGGCCTCGCGGGGGTAGCCGTGCGCGGCGAGTTCGCCGGCGACCTGCATGTGGGAGCGGGTGGCCTCCAGGCTGATGACGTCGGCGTCGAGGTCGTCGATGGCCTGGACGATGTCGCCGAACTCGGCGTAGCACATGTGGGTGTGGATCTGGGTGTCCGGCCGGACCCCGCTGGTGCTGAGGCGGAAGGCCTCGGTGGCCCAGGCCAGGTACTCCGCGTGGTCGGCGGCGCGCAGCGGCAGGGTTTCGCGGAGGGCGGGCTCGTCGACCTGGATGACGGAGGTGCCGGCGGCTTCGAGGTCGTTCACCTCGTCGCGGAGGGCGAGGGCCACCTGGCGGGCGGTCTCGCCGAGGGGCTGGTCGTCGCGGACGAAGGACCAGGCGAGCATGGTGACCGGGCCGGTCAGCATGCCCTTGACCGGCTTGGTGGTCTGGGCCTGGGCGAAGGTGGTCCAGCGGACCGTCATCGGGTCCGGGCGGGAGATGTCGCCGGCCAGGACCGGCGGGCGGACGTAGCGGGTGCCGTAGGACTGGACCCAGCCCTCCTGGGTGGCGACGTAGCCGGTGAGCTGTTCGGCGAAGTACTGCACCATGTCGTTGCGTTCGGGTTCGCCGTGCACGAGGACGTCGATGCCGGTCTTCTCCTGGAAGGAGATGACCTCGCGGATCTCGTTCTCGATCCGCTCCTCGTAGCCGGCGGCGTCGATGCGTCCGGCCCGCAGGTCGGCGCGGGCCACGCGCAGCTCGTCGGTCTGCGGGAAGGAGCCGATGGTGGTGGTGGGCAGCACGGGCAGGCCGAGGTGGGCACGCTGGGCCGCGGTCCTCTGGTCGTAGGGCTGGGAGCGGCGGCCGTCGGCGGCGGTGACGGCGGCGGTGCGGGCCCGGACCGCCGGGTCGCGGGTGATGGCGGAGCCGCTCCGGGAGGCCAGGTCGGCGCGGTTGGCGGCGAGTTCGGCGCTGATGGTGTCGGTGCCCTGGGCGAGGCCGCGGGCGAGGGTGGAGATCTCGGCGGCCTTCTGGCGGGCGAAGGCCAGCCAGCGGCGGATCTGGGGGTCGATGTCGCGTTCGGCGGCGGCGTCGAGGGGGACGTGCAGCAGGGAGCAGGAGGAGGCGACGTCCACGCGGTCGGCCAGGCCGAGGAGGATGGCGAGGGTGGTCAGGGACTTCTGGTGGTCGTTGATCCAGATGTTGCGGCCGTTGACGACACCGGCGACCAGGCGCTTGCCCGGCAGACCGCCGGCGGCGGCGAGGGCGTCGAGGTTCGCGGCGGCGGCGCCGGTGAAGTCCAGGGCCAGGCCCTCCACGGGGGCGGCGGCCAGGATCGGCAGGGCGTCGCCGAGGCGGTCGAAGTAGGAGGCGACCAGCAGCTTGGGGCGGTCGGTCAGGGCGCCGAGCTCGCGGTAGGTGCGGGTGGCGGCGTTGAGTTCGGCCGGGGTGCGGTCCTGGACCAGGGCGGGCTCGTCGAGCTGGACCCAGTCGGCGCCGGCGGCGCGGAGGTCGGCGAGGACCTCGGCGTAGACGGGGAGCAGCCGGTCCAGCAGGGTCAGTGGTTCGAAGGCGGGGTCGACGCCGGGGGCGGGCTTGGCCAGCAGCAGGTAGGTCACCGGGCCGACGAGGACGGGTCGGGCGGTGTGCCCGAGGGCGAGGGCCTCCTTGAACTCGGCCACCTGCTTGGCGGAGTTCGCGGTGAAGACGGTGTCGGGGCCCAGTTCGGGGACCAGGTAGTGGTAGTTCGTGTCGAACCACTTGGTCATCTCCAGCGGCGCCACGTCGCGGTTGCCGCGGGCCATGGCGAAGTACCCGTCGAGGGCGTCCGCGGCCACCGCCTCGCGGTGCCGGGCGGGGACGGCGCCGACCATGACGCTGGTGTCCAGGACGTGGTCGTAGTACGAGAAGTCGCCGGTCGGTACCTCGTCGATACCGGCCGCGGTCAGTTCCTGCCAGTTCGTGCGGCGGAGATCGGCTGCGGTCCGGCGCAGGTCGTCGGCGGTGACCCCGCCCTTCCAGTAGCCCTCGATCGCCTTCTTCAACTCACGGTCGGCACCCTGTCGGGGGTAGCCATGGACGGTGGCGCGGGCTGCCGCGGCTGCGGACTCGGTGGTCACGGAACTCTCCTTCGCGAGCATGTCTCCATGGACCCGGTGCCGACCGGGAGCGCGAAAGGGGTGCCGGAACGGGCGGGTCGTCCGGTCGCGCCACAGGGGTACGCGACGGGAGCACCACCCGCCTGAAAGCACGCCGACCCGCCCACGAGGTCACCGGGAGAACCGTGCGCGGAATCGTCCGCGTACGGGCAACGGGCAGGTCTTCGGACTCGCGGGCACGCCTGCCGGCATTCGTACTCCTGCCGGCGGGCACCTACTGGCCGTCGCTTCCCAGGACCGTTTCTCCGGTCCCAGTGCGTATGACGGCGGTCGTTCCCGCTCACCGCTGCGGGGCAGTCCCGGATTCCCACCGGGTTCCCTCTTGCGACGCATCCCGCCTGGCGGACGGGGCGAACCAGCTGCGTTCGTCACCCTAGGACGCCGGACGGCCCCGAGGCGAGCGTTGTCCACGATCCGGATGCGGAAATGAGACAACCAGGGGTGGCGGGCCCTCGGGGTCAGGGCTCGCGGACCACGGGGTAGGGGATGTGGGTGCGGCGGTCGGGGTCGACGGCGAGGCTGCCGCCGGCCGGGGGCCGGGCCCGCTGGGCGCAGTCCTGCCGTTCGCAGATGCGGCAGCCGAGTCCGATGGGGGTGCGGGCCCGGGGGTCGTCCAGGGCGATGCCGTCCGCGTAGACCAGGTGGGCGGCGTGTCGGAGTTCGCAGCCCAGGGCCACGGCGAAGTCGGCGCGGGGGGCGTGGTGGCCGTATCCGCCGCGGGTGACGGTGCGGGCGATCCAGAAGTACTTCTTGCCGTCGGGCATCTCGGCGACCTGGGTGA
The DNA here is from genome assembly GCF_040302735.1 of Streptomyces sp. NPDC097619. Classification (NCBI taxonomy): domain Bacteria; kingdom Bacillati; phylum Actinomycetota; class Actinomycetes; order Kitasatosporales; family Streptomycetaceae; genus Streptomyces; species Streptomyces sp. NPDC097619. The sequence continues at coordinate 5,782 of NZ_JBEOSD010000126.1, forward strand.
GGATCCGGCCGGGCGCGGAGAAGGCCCCGTAGACGGTCCACAGGGGGCAGGTGCCGCCGAGCCGGGAGAAGTGGAAGTCGGTGGCGGACTGCCGTTTGGAGATGTTGCCGGCGCGGTCGGCCCGCAGGAAGGAGAAGGGGACGCCGCGCAGCCCGGTGCGCTGGAGGGTGGACAGACGGTGGCAGACCGTTTCGAATCCGACCCCGAAAACGGCTTGAAGCACGCCATGCTTGCGGATGGCGCGGGGACGGAAGGCAACGGGCATGCCCCACTTCCGGTTCCTCTCGCATGCATGGTGCAGGTGCAACAACCATGCAACAAGGTACGCCCCGGGATCGGGCGGCTCGACCGGTCCGCCCCTCGGACCGGGGGTTTTCGATCCGGGGGCGCAGCGTGGGTGAGCTCGGGGAATTCCGCTTGTACCCTCGGTGTGAACATCGTGCGCAGTACTGGAGGAACCACCCCGTGGCAGCCAAGTCCCGTCCCGTTCCGTCCGTGTGGGCGCGTCCCAAGCCGTCGCCGAGGCAGGTGAGCCTGAGCCGGGAGGTCATCCTGCGGGAGGCCATCGCGATGCTGGACGCGGACGGTACCGAGGCGCTGACGATGCGGGGGCTGGGCGCGCGGCTCAACGCCGGGGCCACGTCGGCCTACCGGCACGTCGCCAACAAGGACGAGCTGATGGAGCTCGCCGTGGACGAGGTGCTGGGCGAGGTGTTCGTCCCGGAGGGCGGCGGCGCGGACTGGCGGGCGGCCGTGTCGGAGTGCGCCCAGTCCTTCCGGGCGACGGCGATCCGCCATCCTTGGCTGTGCGCGGAGCTGGGGCGGGCGGGCCTGGCCTACCAGGGGCCGAACCTGTCGGGGGTGGTCGAGGGGCTGGCCGGGCTCTTCGACGGGCTCGCGCCGGAGGACGTGCCCACCGCGATCGACGCCGTGTTCTCGTACGCGATCGGCATGAGCGCGACCGAGTCCGCCTGGCTCACCACGGTGGCGCGGTCCGGGCTGACCGAGGGCGAGTTCCTCGCCGAGGTGCTGCCGACCACGCCCGAGAACGCCGAGGAGCACCGGCTGCTCGTGGCGGACCCCGTGGGGATCCGCGACCGGAAGTTCGTGAACGGGCTCGACATCTTCCTCGACGGGCTGGCCGCCCGGATGCCGCGCTGACCCGACTCCCCCCGCCGGGCGGGTCGGGCTCCCGCCCGGCCGTCGCTCCGGCACGCCCGACGCGCCGGGCGGCCCGGTGGACACCCCCGTGTCCCACCAGGCCCCGGCGCGCGCGGCTCCCGGGCCCGCACACCGGAGGGTGACCCTCCGGCGATGCCCCGCCGAACGCTCCGTCCGGAGCGCGGCCGTCTGGGCGGATCGGGCCCGAAAACACCTGGTGGGCCACTTCCGGCCACCCGGTTGCGCACATCGTACACGCACGCGTACGGTGTGCGCGCCGGGCCCGTTCGACCCTCGTGCACCGCATCCGACCAGGCCGGGGGGGGCTGCGCGCCGCCGATCACGGGCGCCCGCGCGCGTGATCGGGCACGCGTCCGCTCCCCCGCGCCCTCGCCCGCGTACGCGTCGAACACCCGCGTACGCACCGACCGACGGGGAACCATGTCCCATCCATCCACCGGTCCTTCGGGACTGCGCGGAGCCGGGCTCGTCGCCTGGCTCTGCGCCCTCGCCGCCCTCCTCGCGGCGGCCGTCACCCTCACGCCGTCGACCCGCGCGACGGCCGCCCCGGCGGCGGCACCCCCCGCGGTCCAGGGCGTGGAGTCCATACCGTTCAAGGCCCAGAGCGACTACTACTGCACGCGGATCCCCGCCCTGGTCACCACCCGTGAGGGAGTCCTGCTCGCCTTCGCGGAGGGCCGCAACCGGCCCGCCAGGAACTGCGCCGACGTCGGCGAGAACGACCTGATCCTGAAGAGGTCCACCGACGGCGGCGCCACGTGGAGCGCGCTGACCGTCGTCGTGGGCGCCGGGGACCAGCTCGCCCACGGCAACCCGGCCCCGGTCGTGGACGCCGTCACCGGCCGGATCTCCCTGCTGTACGCCAGCAGCGACTGGAACCGGGACTCCGCCAACCCCTCCCGCGCCGGCCTGCCGCGGACCATCCACGTCACCCACAGCCTGGACGGCGGCCTCACCTGGTCGGCGGGGCGGCCCCTGCCGCAGCGGAAGGCTCCGGGCTGGGGCTGGGTGTCCACCGGGCCCGGCCACGGCATCCAGCTCAGCCGGGGCCCCCAGCACGGCCGGCTCGTCGTCCCCGGTGACCACACCTCGGACAACGACTCCAAGGGCGGGGCCCACCTGAACTACAGCGACGACGGCGGCTGACCTGGCAGCTGGGCGCCGTCTCCGAGGGCGCCCCCAAGAGCGGGGCGTACCCGGCGGAGGTCACCGTCGCCGAGACCGTCACCGGCGAGGTGTACGTCAACGCCCGCAGCTCGGAGCCCGACCGCTGCGGCAACACCCGGCACCGCCTCCACACCACCAGCACCGACGGCGGCGCCACCTTCGCCGCCCCGTTCACGCACGTGGACGGGCTGGACACCTCGCACACCTACGGTTCCCTGCTGCGCCTGACCGCCAAGGACCGCGGCGACGCCGACAACCGCCTGCTGTACTCCGGGCCCGCCCGCCTCGGCCCCAACCCGCTGGAGGACCGCCGCGAGCTGGCCATCCGCTCCTCCGTCGACGAGGGCCGGACCTGGCAGACCGTCGGCACGGTCGTCTCCGCCGGCCGGACCGGCTACTCCGACCTCGCCCTGGTCACGAAGGACCGCATCGGCGTCCTCTACGAGACCGCCGACAAGATCCCCCACGGGAACCTGGCCTTCAAGTCCTTCACCACCGGCGCCATGGACGCGGCCCGCACCGAGCTGCGGCGCCCGCGGATCCTCGACGAGAGCCCCGCGAAGGGCAACGACGCCCTGGTGGAGGGGGGCGCCGTGATCGGCAGCCGCGGCTCCGGCAAGGCCATCGAACTGGACGGGCAGGACGACTACCTGCGCGTGGTCAGCTGCGCCGAGAACCTCCGCGTCAAGAACGACGACTTCACGGTGACGGCCTGGTTCCGGCACACCGACGTCACCGGCCCCCGGCCCGTGATCTGGGCCTACGGCATGCCCGACCCGACCAAGCCGAACGTGCGCGTACCGCAGTTCTCCGTGGTCGCCGAGCCCGGCGCGACCGGCTCCAAGGGGCTGCTGAAGGGCCGGATCGAGACCACCGACGGCATCGCCGAGGTGACCGCCGACTCCGCGTACGCCGACGGCAAGTGGCACCACGTGGCCTTCCAGCGGACCGCCGGGAAGCTCGTGCTCCTCGTCGACGGCGGCCCGCAGCTGCCCGGGGGCGCCGAGTTCACCGCGCCACACGCGCTGGTCGGCCACGCCTCACCGACCGGCCAGTTCACCATCCACATCGGCGCCCGGCCCGACTTCCCGAACCAGTCGGCCGGAGTGAACCAGCTCTTCCGCGGCGGCCTGGACGACGTACGGCTCTTCGGTAAGGCCCTCACCGAGGCCCAGGTCCGCGACATCAAGGCCGGCACCCTCGACGTGGCGGGCGACCTGCAACACCTCCGCCTCGGCTTCACCGAGTTCAAGTAGCCGCGCGGCGAGGACAGCGGCGGACAGGACGCGAGCGGTGAGGACAGGACCGGTGGGACAGCGGCGGTGAGGCGCCGGCCGCCGTGGCCCGGTCTCCGGCTCCGGGATCCGGCCGGGGCCGGCCCTCACCGCTCCCGCCACCCGCCTCCGTGACTCGCCTTCAGGCACCCGCTTTCGGTACCCGTTTTCGGCACCCCCTCCGGGCTACTCGGAGGGTGCGCCGTCCGTTTCCGGCTCAGCCGCCGATGCCGTCGCTGCCGTCGCTTCGGTTCGTCCGCGTCCACCGGCACCGGGGCCGGAGCCGGGGAACGGATCGCGCCAGTCGGCGCGGCCCGGTCCACCGGCGCCCCCACACGGCGCGAACGTGCCTTGTGGCGGCGGGCGGGCGGGCTGTTGGGTGCGTCCTCTGGACGGAGCGACCGGACTCCGTCGGGAGGGGGCGGATGTGGGGCGTCAGGAGAAGCCGCTGGATCCCGCGAGCGGCCCTGCGGCCGAACTGGCCATCGCGTTACGGGAGTTGCGCCGTTCGGCGGGCGGACCCACCTATGCCGTGATGGCCCGGCGGAGCGGCACCTACTCAGTGGCCACCCTCTCCCGGGCCGCCGCCGGGGAGCAGCTGCCCACCCTGCCCGTGGTCCTCGCGTACGCCTCGGCCTGCGGCGGGGACCCTCGGGAGTGGCGGGACCGCTGGCAGCGCGCCGCCGACGCGCTGGCCGCGCGGGAGGCCGAACAGCCGACCGCACCCGCCCCCTACCTCGGCCTCGCCCGGTACGAACCGGGCGACCGGGAGCGCTACTTCGGCCGCGACCGGTTGGTGGACGACTTGGCCGCCCTCACCCGCACGCACCGGGTGACGGCCGTCTTCGGCCCTTCCGGGAGCGGGAAGTCCTCCCTGCTGCGGGCCGGACTCGTCCCCCGGCTGCGGGAGCCCGGCAGCACGGCGGCGGCGGTCCGGCTCCTCACCCCGGGAGCCCACCCCCTGGACCGGCACCGGGCGAACCTCGCCCCCGCCGGCGCACCGGGCGACACCTGGCTCATCGTGGACCAGTTCGAGGAGGTGTTCACCCTCTGCACCGACGAGGAACGCGCTCTCTTCGTCAAGGAACTCCTGCACGCCGTCCGGACGGACGGCGCCCGGATCCGCGTGGTCCTCGGCATCCGCGCGGACTTCTACCCCCACTGCCTCGCCGACCCGGCCCTCGGGGCCGTGGTGGGGGCCGCCTCCCTGGCCGTCACCCCCATGAGCCGGGAGGAACTCCGCCAGGCCATCGTCGGCCCGGCCGCCGCCCGTTCCGTGGTGGTGGAACGGCCCCTCACGGCACGGCTCGTCGACGAGGTCCACGGCAACTCCGCCGCGCTGCCGCTGCTCTCCCACACGCTCCTGGAGATCTGGCAGCGCCGCACCGCCGGCCGGCTGACCCTGGAGGCGTACGAGCGCACCGGCGGCGTGCACGGCGCGGTCGCCCGCAGCGCCGAGGCGACGTACGCCCGCCTCGGCCCCGCACGGGAACGCACCGCCCGACGGATCCTGCTGCGCCTGGTCCGACCGGGCTGCGAGGCCCTCCCCGACACCCGCCGGCCCGCCCGCCGCGCCGATCTCGGCCCGGCGGAAGAGGTGGGCCCGGTCCTGGACGCGCTCGCCACGGCCCGGCTGGTGACCCTCGACCGGGACACCGTCGAGCTGTCCCACGAGACCCTGCTCACCGCCTGGCCGCGGCTGCGCGCCTGGGTCGCGGACGACCGCGAGCACCTGCGCCTGCACCACCGGCTCGGCACGGCCGCCGACAGCTGGGAACAGCTCGACCGCGACCCCAGCGCGCTCGCCCCGGCGGCACTGCTCACGACACTGGCCCCGCTGCTGCGCCGGCTGCCCGACGACGGCCCGCACTGGCTGACTCCCTCCGAGGCCGCCTTCCTCGCCGCCAGTACGCAGGCCCGCGGCCGGGCCGCGTTCCGCCGCCGCGCCACCCGGGCGCTGCTGGCCCTGGCCGTCGTGGTGGCCCTGTTGGCGGGTATCGTCGCCTGGCAGGCCGGCCGGACGGCCCGGGAGCGGCACGACGTGTCCGTGGCGCTGCGGGCGGTGGCCGTCGCGGAGGGCCTGCGGGCGGGGGACCCCGGGGCGGCGGCCCGGCTCAACCTCACGGCCTGGCGGCTGGCGGCGACCCCGCAGACCGGGGCGGGTCTGTTCGCCGCCCTCGGGGACCGGGCGGAGCCCGCCCTGACCGTGGGCGACGGCAACGGCCGCGAGCGGAGCGAGTTCGCCGACCCGGAGGGCCGCACCGTGACCGTGCTCGGATCGCAGTTCGTCGAACTGTGGGACCTGCGGGCGCGCACCAAGCGGTCCTGGTACCGGCTCCCGCTGTCCGTACGGGTCCCGCCCGCCCCGTACGCGTCCCCCGAAGTCCTCGCCCCGCAGGACCCGGGCCCCGGGCGGCCGGCGGGAAGGCCCGCCGTGCGACCCGCGCCCGCGGACCCGCCGGGCCGGGTGCGGCCCAGCCCCGACGGCACCCGCTCCGCTCTCCTCAGCCAGGGCGGCACCCCCGGCAACAGCACCCGCCGGTGGGCCGAGGTGCGCCTCGTGGACCTGCGGGGTTCCGTCGCGAGCACGCTCGTCCTGACCGGTCTGACCACGGCCACGGGCCTCACCTGGAGCGGTGACGGCCGGACCCTGGCGGTGGCCGCCCCAGGGACGGTACGGCTGTGGGACACCGGCCGCCGCCGCCAGGTGTTCGCCGCGCCCGCCGCCGGAGAGGCCCCGGGGGTGGCGCTCGGCGCGGACGGCCGCCGCCTGGCCCTGTGCGGGCCGGGGGGCATCGAACTGTGGGCGGTCCCGGAGCGGCGCCGCCTCGCGGGCGGCCCGCCCGGCGACGCCTCCGCGCCCGGCGGACCGTCCGCGCCTCACCCGCCCGCCGTACGCGCTGTTCCGTCGGTTCCCGCCGGCACCTGCACCACGGACGCGCTGCGGCTGAGCCCCGACGGGTCCCGGCTGGCGATCCGGCTGGGCACCGGGCTCCTGCTCTGGTCGGCCCGGCCCGGTGATCCGGAGCCACGGGTGCTGCCGGCGGCCGGGGTCACCGGCTTCTCCTTCAACCGCGACGGCAGCCTCCTGGCGGCCGTGACCCCGCAGGCGGCCCGGGTGTGGCGGACGGCGGACGACCGCCCCGTACCGCTCGCCCTGCACCAGGACCTGAGCCACGCCCGGCCCACCGACGTGCGCATCGACGACCGGGCCGGGCTGCTGCGGTACGTGTACGCCGACCAGCGCCGGGTGGGGGCGCTGCGGTTGGGCCCGCTGCGGGGCGCCGACTGGTCCGCGCGGGGCTCCGACGCCGTCCACACCTCGCCGGACGGCTCCGTGACGGTGATCCTCCGGCGGCGGGGCGACCGGGTCGTCCCCGAGTTGTACTCCGGTGTCCGGGGCGGCGGGGACCGCGCCGACCCGCTCTCACCCTCGGCCCGCCCCACGGCCCGACTGCCCGCCCTGCCGCTGCGGATCGGCGCGTCCCGGACCGGGCCGGCCGTGGGCGGGTTCAGTCCGGACGGCAGCCTCTTCGCCTACGGCCCGGCGGCCACCCTGGCCCCTTCCGTCACGACGGTGAAGGTCTGGGACGTCCGGCGCCGCGAGCCCCTGCCCGACGTGAGCCCGCCCCGCGGGAGTGCGGCGACCTCCGACCCGCCCGTCATCACCGCGCTGGCCCCGGTACGGCGCGAGGGCAAGGCGGTCGTGTACGCGGTGGCCACGGCGGCCGACGGGTCCACCTCGATCCTGGACTTCGGCACGGGCCTGCCGATCCAGCCGGTGACACCGGACGAACCCCTCGTGCTCCGGCCCGACGGCGGGGCCCTGGTCCAGCAGGACGGCACGGTGGTGGATCTGCCCGGCGGCGACGGCCCGCCCGGTGAGAAGTACCTGGGCAGCACCGTGCCCGGGCTCCTCGGTTCCCGGTTCGCCGTCGCGTACCGCCGCGACGGGCACCTGCTCGCCCTCGCCGAGGGCAGCGGTCGCCTCACCCTGTGGGAGGACCCGCCCGTCGGGACCCTCACCGCCCTCGACGGCGGCCCGCACGGCACCGACGGCACTCCGGGCTGGTTCACGGCCGCCGCGTTCTCCCCGGACGGCCGCCTGCTGGCCACCGGGGACGTGACGGGTGCGGTCCGCCTGTGGGACCTCACCGCCCGCACCCCGCTGGGCGCCCCCCTCCCCGGCCCCGGCGAACCGGTGGCCCGGCTGTCCTTCACCCCCGACGGCACCGACGTCCTCGCCCAGGGCCGTCACACCGCCCCGCTCCTGCACCCGGTCGCCCCCGAGGCGGCGGCCGCCGCCCTGTGCGCCCGCGGCCTCGGTCCCCCCGACCCCGCCCGCCGGCGCGCGCTCGTCCCGGACCTTCCCGACCTCGACCCCTGCCCGCCCCCGCCCCGCTCCCCCACCGGCCGCCCCTGAACCCGGTCGGCTCCGCCGGCCACCGAACGGAATTGTTTCAAGGCCCGTGACCTGCGGCGCAACAACCCGACTCCCCCGCAACCTGGTTCACGACGGGGGCCGCCACCGCCGGGAGCCCCACCCGGCACGGGGGGAGGCGGCCCCCGTCATCCGCGCCACCGGCCGCTCGACAACCGGCCGTCGGCCGACCGGACCACGCGACATCTCTCGACCACTCGACCACGGAGAGAACACATGAGGCACTCGGTACGCACCGGCACCATCGCGGCCCTGTCCGCACTCCTGCTGGGCGCACTGGCCATCCCCCCGACCGCGGCGGCCACGGACGGCTCCGACGCGACCCCCGCGTCCCGCCCCGGTACGGCCGGACCCCGGGAATCCGGCCGTGAGGTGTCCGCACAGTCCATTTCCAGTCCGGTGCGGATGACGGACGTGCAGTTCGGGAAGGTGCACCAGATCAGGGCCGTGCACAGCGAGAAGTGCCTGGACGTGCAGGGCGGCTCACTGGCGAACGGCGCCGACGTGTTCCAGTGGCCGTGCCTCTCCCCCGGTTGGCAGAACGAGAACCAGCAGTGGTACCTGCGGCCCGACATCGACGGGATCATGAACATCAGCCCGGTGCACAGCCGCAAGTGCCTCGACGTGCAGGGCAAGTCGAGCAAGGACGCCGCCAACGTCTTCCAGTGGGACTGCCTGGGCGACGCGGCGAGGAACCAGCGGTGGTTCCTGGCCGACGAGAGGTTCCAGTACGGCATGTGGACGTACGCCATCCTGGCCCAGCACAGCGGGAAGTGCCTGGACGTGGAGGGTGCTTCCCAACTGAACGCGGCGAACGTGTTCCAGTGGACCTGCCTGGGCGAGCAGCAGCTCAACCAGCGCTGGACCTTCCACCCCGTCAAGTAGCGCGGTCGCCGGGCGCGGCGGATGACGGGGCCGTTCCCTCCCTCCCGGACACGCCCGTCATCCGCCGCGTTCGGTCCGCGTACCGGCGTCCGTGAGCCGGTGGGGTTGAAGATCCGCCAACTTCCGTCCGAAAGAGCAGCGTTGCAGAGATTAGGTAAGCCTTGCTTTACTTCTCCGGGATCACGGCGCGCGGCCGGGTCGGGCCGCCTCGGCCCGCTCCGGACGGCACGTCCGCGACCCCTCAGACGGTGCGGGTACACCCCACCCCACCTCGCCGACGGGCACCGACACCCGGCCGCCCGACCACGACCCCAGGGACGCCCACCCATGCGCACTGCGACGCCCCGGCACTACCTGATGTGCCGCCCCACCCACTTCGACGTCGTCTACTCCATCAACCCGTGGATGGACCCCGGCAAGCCGGTGGACACGGAGCTGGCGGTGGCACAGTGGGAGCAGTTGCGCGCGGTGTACCTGGGGTTGGGGCACAGGGTGGACCTGATCGAGCCCGTGGAGGGGCTGCCCGACATGGTGTTCGCCGCGAACGGCGGCACCGTCATCGACGGACGGGCCCTCGTCGCCCGCTTCCGCGACGCCGAGCGGATAGCCGAGGGACCGGCCTACCGCGACTGGCTCCACCACAACGGCTTCGCCGACCCCGTCACGGCCTCCGTGGTCAACGAGGGCGAGGGCGACTACCTGCTCGTGGGCGACCTGCTCCTGGCCGGCACCGGCTTCCGCAGCGACCCCCGCTCACACGCCGAGGCCCAGGAGTACTTCGGCCGCCCCGTCATCAGCCTGACGCTGGTGGACCCGAACTACTACCACCTCGACACCGCCCTGAGCGTCCTCGACGACGAGACCATCGCCTACTACCCGCCGGCCTTCTCCCCCGGCAGCCAGGCCGTCCTGCGACGCCTCTTCCCCGACGCCCTCATCGCCACCGACGCCGACGCCCGCGCCTTCGGCCTCAACGCCACCTCCGACGGACTCAACGTCGTCCTGCCCGAAGGCGCCGTCGACCTCGCCGAACAGCTCCGCTCCCGCGGCTACCTCCCCGTCGGCCTGGACCTCTCCGAGCTCCTCAAGGCCGGCGGCAGCATCAAGTGCTGCACCCTGGAACTCCGCCCGGCGGTCTGACCCCTCCTCAGGACGGCCCGGAACGGACCCCGTTCCGGGCCGTCCGCTAGGCGCAGATGCGCTTGAAGGCGGTGGCGCCCGGGCGGGCGCGGAAGCGGACCTCGTGGCCGGCCTCGTCGGTGAAGACGGCCGCGGTGGCGGACTCCAGGGTCATGGTGCCGCGCTGGACGGGGTTGTCCCAGCCCTCGGGCGGATTGCCCGAGCCGTCGGAGAGCGGGGTCTCCGCTTCGAAGTAGGTGGTGCCGACCCGGGCCTCGTCGATGCCGCAGTGCGTGTACAGCTCGAACGGGAGGGCGCGGTGGGCGCGCGGACTGCTCGCGGCCGTCCCGCCGACCCCGTCGCCCGCGCCCGCCGCTCCGCCGCCGCCCCGCTGTTCGGCGGCCGGGGAGCAGCCGGTGAGCAGGGCCGCGGCCAGCGCGAGGCAGAGCGCGGCCGGCACGGTGGCGGAGGCGGGCCGGCGTGCGGGTGAGGTCGACATGGGCCTTCGACGTGCGGTGCCCGGCGGTGGTTCCCGCTCGGCGCGGGCCGGTTCAGGTGGTGTGTGGTACCGCCCGGCGGTCGGGGCGGGAGTGGTGCGGGGTGCGGCCGGTGGCGGAGAGGCAGGCCAGGGCCGCGGTGACGAGCAGGATCCGGTGGGCCGGGGTGCCCTCGTCCGCGGTGAGGGCGGTGAGCAGGCACAGGGCGAGCGCCGGCACGGATCCGGCGGCGGTGCGCCGCCAGGAGGCGGGGTGGGCGCCGATGCGGACGGCGGAGGCGATCAGGAGGTACCCGGCCGCGCCTGCGGCCATGATCAGGCTGCTCGCCGGCAGCCCGCCGGCCTCCTCGTGTGCGAGGGTGGCGCCCATGCCGGCGGCGAGGGCGGCCAGGCAGCCGGTGGCGCAGCAGTGGAGGCCCAGGGCGAGGCGCGGGGTGGTGCGGTCGCCGGCGGGGAGGAAGGGCAGGGCCTCGCGGCCCTTCCGCAGGGACAGGGACCACACCAGGACGAGGGCGAGGAAGGCGGCGGGGCCGCCGATGAAGAGGTCGCGGTCCCAGGGGGCTTCGGAGGCGGCGTCGACGAGCTGGTAGACGCCCTCGCCGAGCACGATCAGGGTGAACAGGCCGAGCCGTTCGGCCAGGTGGCGCGGGTCGATGCGGGCGGCGGCCGCGGCGGGGCGGTCACCCGCCCGCTCGTCCCGATCGCCGGGGCCGGTGCGGGTCGGTGCGGCGAGGGTGAGGGCGAGGTCGATGGCGAGCCCGCCCGCCCACAGCCAGAGCCGGGCCTCCTCCGGAGCCCAGAGCGAGGCGATCCACGGGGCGACGCCGACGGTGAACCCCGCCACCGGCCAGCCCGCCACGTTCTGGTGCCGGTTCTGCCAGACCTGTCCGGCGGAGAACCGCACCAGGACGTAGGCGAGGGCGAAGGCCCCGGTGCGGTCCCCCTCCCGGACCCCGTGGACGGCCGAGGCCATCACCGCGAGCCCGAACATGCCGAGCAGCAGGGTGCGGGTCCGGGTACTGTCGGCGGCCACGTTGCCGTAGAGGGTGGTGTTGACCCAGGCTGTCCAGAAGGCCACGAAGAGGACGGCGTACAGGGCCAGGTCCCGGCCGTCGGGTTCCCCGTACAGCAGGTGCGCGAGCTGGGCGACGCCCGCGACCGCGACGAGGTCGAAGAACAGCTCCAGCCAGGTGGCGTGCCTCGGTTCGGCGGGGCCGGCGGCACCGGGCGGGGAGGCCGGCGCGGGGCCGGCGGCCTCCCCGCCCCGGGGCTCGGATCCGGGCCGGGGTTCGGGTCCGCGCTCGGGCTCGGGGGCGCCGGAAGCGATCTCGGGCATGTGCCGACGTTACGGGCGTGGCCCCCGCCACCGGCCGCACGCCACGGACTCCGCCCGAGATCGCGTACGAGGGGCGAGGGCGGGGAGCGAGGGAGAAAACGGGGGAAGGGGGACGAGGGAAGGGCCCGGCTCACTGTCAACGGGGAGGTCCTGGGGCTGCTGCCGGGCGAGGAGGCGGACCGGATCGCGCGCGGTGGGCCGGCGGACCCGGTCGGCGCCGTCGTGTCCGCCCTCCAGGGTCCGGCCCGGCAGGCCGCCCGTACCCTCGCCGTACTCGGCCGGCCGGCCTCCGCGGAGGAGCTCGCCGCGGTCGCGGAGCTGGGCCCGGTCGCGGCGGTGGAAGCCGTGCAGACGCTGCGCGGCCGCGGGGTGCCGGCCCTCGACGGGAGGGCCGGCTGTGGTTCCCGGAGGGCGGGCTGCGGGAGGCCGTGGTGCGGGACGTGCCCGGTCCCCTGCTGCGGGTGCTGCACGCCGCCGCGGCCGGTCACTGGGAGCCCGCCGACCGGATCCGGCACGTGGTCCGCCCCGGGCGCTCCGCCGGAGGCGGTGCTGTCGGCGGTGCACGCGGCGGAGGAGGAACTGGCGCACGCCCGGGCGGTGGAGGCGGACCTCCTCTCGGGGGCCGGCTCGGGCGACGCGACCACCTCGGCGGCCGCCGCCGACCTGGCGATCCGGCGGGCCCGCGCGCTGGCCCGATCCGGCCAGATGGCGCGCGCGGAGGCCGTGGCCCGTGCGGCTCTGGAGCAGACCGCCGATCCGGCGCGGACGGCCCGGCTGCACCGGGTGCTGATCTTCACCCGGACCGTGCGGGGCGACGCGCCCGGCGCCCTGGCCCTGGTCGACGCGACCCTGGCCGGGCCGCTGCCCGAGCACCTGGCCGCCGCCCTGACCGAGCACCGCACCCAGCTCGTGCAGCTCGCCGGGCTGGAACCGGACATCGCCCGCAGCCTGTACGTCTCCACCCGCACGGTGCAGGCCCACGTCTCCCGCACGCCGGCCAAACTCGGTCTGGGCACCCTCATCGAACTCGCCGCCGCCCACGCGAACCGCCCGGACGGCGCGGCCCGAGCGCGGGTCAGCCCGCGAGGAACTGGGCGCAGCGGTAGGGCCCGAAGGAGCCCGCGGTGCCCCGGAGGGTGACCTCCACCTCGTCGGGGCGGACGGTGGGGTCGAGGAGGCCGCGGGCGCGGGCCAGGGTGCAGCCGAGCTGACCGTTGGCGAGCCCGCCTCGGCGTCCGCGGCGAAGGCGGTGTCGGGGGAGGCCACGGTGAGGCGGTTGCCGTCAGCGGTGATCTCGTACGGGAGGGCGGTGACCAGGCTGGTGAGGCCGCGGTCCTGTTCGGCGCGGGTGGGTCCGGCCCCGAGGAGTTTGATCGCCCCCGCCGGTTCGGTGATCTCGGTGTCGGGGCGGGAGACGCCTTCGAGGCGTCCGGAGGGGGTGACGAAGTAGAGGCGGAGGCCCCGGGTGATCCCGGTGGCGGGTTCGCCGGCCCGGACCACTCCACTGGGTTGGATGCCGCAGCTGGTGAGGGCCAGCAGGAGGGGGAGGAGAACGGCGGCCGGGCGGGTGGCCCGGGGGTGCGGCGCGCGCCGGATGGGGGACGGGGTCACGGCGTGTCCTCCTCGGGTGCGCGGGTCGGCAGTCGCAGAACGAACGCGGCTCCGGGGCCGTCCCGGTCGGCCGCCTCGATGGTGCCGCCGTGGAGGCGGGCGTTCTCCAGGGCGATGGCGGTGCCCAGTCCGCTGCCGTCGGAGCGGGTACGGGCCGAGTCGGCCTTGTAGAAGCGGTCGAAGACGCGGGGCAGGGCGTCGGGTCCGAGGCCGGGACCTTCATCGGTGACCTCGACCGTGATCTGCCGGGGATCGGCGGTGAGGGTCACCGTGACGGGGGGCGCACCGTGGCGGAGGGCGTTGCCGACGAGATTGGCGATGATCACGTCGAAGCGGCGCCGGTCCACGGCGGCGTGGACGGGCGCGGGAACCTGGAGGGTGACCTCCGTGCTCCAACCGCGCAGGGCGAGGGTGGTGCGGACGGCTTCGGCGAGGTCGGTGGCGGTGAGGTGGAGGCGGGCGGCCCCGCTGGTCCCCGTCCTGGACCGGGTGGCGCTGGTGGGATTCCCCGCGGCGGAACGGCTGTTCGGCTTCGACGGGCACCCCACCACCGTGTTCGAACGGTCCTCGGACGCGTCCGTCAAGGACGTGCTGACCGTGCTGGCCCGCACGGTCAGTCCCGGCGCGCCCGGTGGGGTGAAGGTGTCCCGGCCCTCCGACGCGCTCGCCGCGAAGACGGCCACCGACCGGGGGCTGACGGCGCTGATGCTCGGCCTCGGCAGCGTGGCCCTGCTGGTCGGCGGGGTCGGGGTCGCCAACACCATGGTGGTGTCGGTGCTGGAGCGCCGTCCGGAGATCGGCCTGCGCCGGGCCCTCGGCGCGACGCGGGGCGCGATCCGGGCGCAGTTCCTGACGGAGGCGCTGCTGTTGTCGGCGATCGGCGGGGCGGCGGGGGCCGTCCTCGGGGCGGGCGCCACGTACGCCTTCGCCGCCGCGCAGGGCTGGACTGCGGTGGTCCCGCCCTGGTCCCTCCTCGGAGGTCTCGCCTCCACCCTGGCCATCGGCGCCCTGGCCGGCTTGTACCCGGCCGTCCGCGCCGCCCGGCTGGACCCGACGAGCGCCCTGAGCGCCACCTGAGACAGGAACTCCGAGGAACGTCTCCGCCGGACGACCGGCGGGTGGGCGGGGGCCGCGTCCCGTGGGGAGCGGCCCCCGACCATCCGACCGGTCAGCCCTGCGCGGCGGTTACCTGCTCGGTGGCCTTGCCGAGGGCGGCGACCGTGCTGTCCACGGACACGTCGGGCTTCGTCACCACGTTCTTGGCGACGGTGCTGGAGTCGACCAGCGGCTTGAGGGTGCCGTCGAGGCCGTCGTCGGCCAGGGCGGGGGATGCGCAGGAGAGGGCGGCGGCACCGGCCGCCAAGGCGAGGGTCACGGTCTTCTTGATCATGCCCGGCCCAACGAGTGAACCGCCCCGAGGCCACGCCCCGTTCCGGACGCGCCGCACGGCGGGCCGGTCACTGGATCAGGTCGACGTGGGGGTGTCCGGGGTCGGCCGGGCAGACGTAGAGCTGCATGTTGTCGGTGCTGCCCACCTCCACCTGGGTGGGCTGGGCGGGGCTGACGCCGGCGTAGGAGTCCGCGTACGCCGCCTCCCGGTCCTCGGCGGGGGCCCAGTCGCGCCGGAGATCGCCGTCCCACTCGAAGGAGGCGATCGTGAGGAGCGGCGTCATCCGCGCCCCGCAGGCGGCGCAGTCCTGAGGGTAGGGGTCCGTGCGGCCCCACGGCGCCCAGCCGCCGACCTTCCAGCCCGGAGCCCAGCTCAGGGCTCCGCGGTAGTAGTCCTCCGGGTACTCGTCCCAGGGGGTGGGCGGGGCGGCACCGGCGGTCCGCCACTGCTCGGGATCCTCCAGTCGTCGCCGGAGTTCCGGGCTCAGTTCCATGCTGTCGGGGTACTCGGTGACGGTTTCGGGAGCCAGCAGGCAGGGCTCCGGCACGTAGCCCGGCCAGTCGGCCTCGAAGGGCTCCGGGGGCGCGACGAGCGGATCCCTCACCTCGGTGGCCGTCCGCCAGAAGACCGCGACCATGGGTTTGGCCTCGCCGTGCTCGTACGGGCACCAGAGGACCTGGAGCAGATCGGCCCGCCCCGGCGTCGCCAGGAGCGGTACGTCGCGCAGGTACAACTGGGCCACGGGCAGCAGGGGGACGGGCCGTTCGGAGGGCGGCGGGCCGCCGCCGTCGAGCCGGGTGGCGCGGGCCGCGGCGTTGCGTTCCCCGGCCGCCGTCTCTTCGGGCGTCAGCTCGGGGCCGTCGGGCTCGCGGTAGCGCCTGGCCCGGATGCGCCGTTCCAGCCGCTCCTCGGCGAGCTGCCGCCGGAACCCGGTGTTCACGTGCGCCTCCCCGCAGTGCGGCCACGCCTCCCCGGCGGGCCACAGCAGCGGGCCGCCCACCGAACTGTCCCCCGCCGAGGGCGATCCGGGCCGCGGGTGCAGGCGGACGGCGGCCCGCGCCAGCGGGGCGAGCTCGGGGAAGACTGCCGCCATGTCGACGGGCCGCGCCGGCGTCGTACGTGTGAAAACCATACCGGTGATCTTGCCGGCGCCCACTGACAGCCCGCCGGGCGGCGGCGGGAGGGCGGGGCCGGGCCCGGTACGGTGATCTTGGTCAGGGGCGGGGGCGCGGGCCCGTCGGCAGCGGAGCGGGGCGGGGGCGGGACGCGTGGGTGCGGGCGTGGGGGCGGGAGCCGGAACGGGGTCGGGGCGGCGGGTGGTCGTCGTCGGGGGCGGGCCGGCCGGGTTGACCGCGGCGATGGAACTGACCGAACGGGGCTTCGCCGTCACCGTCGTCGAGGCCCGCGCGCTGGGCGGCAAGGCCCGCAGCATCCCCATGCTCGGCACCGGCCGGGACGGGCGCGGGGACCTCCCGGGCGAGCACGGCTTCCGCTTCTTCCCCGGCTTCTACCGCAACGTCACCGAGACCATGGCCCGGATCCCCGCGCCCGCCACCGGACCGGGGGACCCCGCGCGGCCCGGTCGGACCGTCGCCGACCGGCTCGTCGCCACCTCGGAGGTGCTGTACGCGCGGGACGGGGGCCGCGACGGCGTGGTCGTGGACATCGCGGGCGGCCCCACGGAGCGGACCACCGCGGCGACCCTGCGGGCCGTGGGCCGGCTGCTCGCCCGCACCCCGGGCCTGTCCGCCGAGGAGAGCGCCCACTTCGCGAACCGACTCCTCGTGTACGCCACCAGCGGTCCGGCCCGCCACGACGCCGAGTTCGAGAACACCTCCTGGTGGGAGTTCACGGCGGGGGCCGGCGCCTCGGAGGAGTACCGGCGACTCTGCGTGATCGGCCCCACCCGCACCCTGGTGGCCGCGAAGGCCGAGGTGGCCGGCGTGGCGTCCATCGGCCGCACCCAGGTCGAGTTCTGGTCGGGGCTGCTGGGCGGCTCCGACCACGCCGAGGCCGACCGGGTGCTGGACGCCCCCACCACGGAGGCCTGGATCGGACCGTGGGCCCGACACCTGGCGCGGCTCGGGGTGCGGTTCCTGGTGGGACACCGCGTCCTGCGGCTGCGCACCGCCGGCGGCGCGGTGCGGGCCGCGGCCGTCCGCACCCCGTCGGGCGCGGTCCGGGAGATCGAGGCGGACTGGTTCGTCTGCGCCGTACCCGCCGAGGCCGCCGTACGGACCCTCGGCCCGGAGGTCTGCGAGCTCGACGAGTCCCTGACCGACATCGACCGGCTGGAGACGGACTGGATGACCGGGATGCAGTTCTTCCTGCGCGAACCGGTCCCGCTCGCGCGCGGCCACGTCGTCCACGTGGACTCGCCGTGGGCCCTGACCTCCCTCACCCAGGCCCAGTTCTGGACCGGGATCGACTTCCCCGCCCGCTACGGTGACGGCACCGTACGGGACTGCCTGTCCGTGGACGTGTCGGCCTGGGACGTGCCCGGTCCCCTGACGGGGAAGCCCGCCCGCGCCTGCACCCGCGAGGAGGTGGTCCGGGAGGTGTGGCACCAACTGGCCGTCTCCCTGAGGCGGGACGGCCGCGCCCTGCTCTCCCCCGGCCTGGTGCACTCCTGGTTCCTGGACCCGGCGGTCCGGTGGCCGACGGAGCCCGGGGCACCCCTCGTCAACACCGAGCCGCTGCTGATCAGCACCGCCGGCTCGCGACGGTGGCGGCCCCGCCCCGCCGGGAAGGTCCCCAACCTCTTCCAGGCCGGGGACCACGTGGACGTGGACCTCAACCTGGCAACCATGGAGGCCGCCGACCAGAGCGCCAAGGCGGCCGTCAACGCCCTGCTCGCGGCGGCCGGTTCCCGGGCCGCCGGCTGCGTGGTGCGCGGACGGCCCGAGGCCCCCGAACTCGCCCGGCTGCGCGCCCTGGACGACGCCCTGTACGCGGCGGGCCTGCCCAACGCCTTCGACCGACCCGCGCCGTGGCAGAGGAATCCTGAGGGGGAGCGAGGCCGTGAGCGGGCGCGGGAGCACGCGACGCCCCCGGGCGCCCCCCACTGATCTCGGCCTTCCGCCCCGGGGTTCAGTGGCTCCGGTCGGTGACGAAGGCGGCGAGGGTACGGAGGTCCCGTCCCGCTTCCTCCGAGGCCGGACGGATCCGGTCCAGGGCCGCGAGGGCCGCCCGTTCGTGCGCCAGGGCCACCGCGCGCGAGACCTCGCGGGCCCCGCTGCGGTCGAGGAGGTCCCGTACCTCCCGGGTCTCCCGCTCCGTCCACGGGCGGGGCAGGGCGTAGCGCGCGCGGAGCCGACGGGCCAGGTCGGGGGCTTCGGGCGTGGGGGCCAGGGCCACCGCCACCGGGTGGGACTTCTTGCGGGCGGTGAGGTCGGCACCGGCCGGTTTCCCGGTGACGGCCGGGTCGCCCCAGATCCCGAGGAGGTCGTCGACGATCTGGAAGGCGATGCCGAGGTGTTCGCCGAACGCGGCGAGGTCGTCGACGGCCCCGGGGGCCGCCGGGACCGCGCCCAGGGCGCAGGCGCAGGCGAAGAGGGAGCCGGTCTTGTCGGCGTGCACGCGGAGGGTGGCGGCCGCCTCTGGGGCCGGTTCCTCCTCCAGGGCGAGGTCGAGGGCCTGGCCCTGGGCGAGGCGGACGAGGGCCTCCCCGAGGAGTCCGGTGACCTGCGCGGAGGCGCGCAGGGCCCGGGTGTCGCCGGGGTCGCCTTCCCCGCCCGCCGGGGTGGGCAAGGTGGTGAACGCGAGGTCGAGGGCGTGCGGGGTGAGGGCGCGGACGGCCTCTTCGACGGCCTCGGCCCCGAACACCCGCCAGGCCGCCGGGCGGCCGCGGCGGAGGGCATCGCCGTCCATCACGTCGTCGTGGAGGAGGGAGAGGGCGTGGAGGAGTTCGACGGCGGCCGCGGAGGCGGTCAGCAGCGCCGCCGCGTCGGGGGCGGGTCCGGCGCCTCGTCCGGGGCCTCGTCCGACGCCGGACCCGGGATCGGAATCGGGATCGGGATCGGAATCGGGATGGGGATGGGGATCGGGGTCACCGCAGGCGCGGGCGGCGGCGAAGACGAGCGCGGCCCGGACGGCCTTCCCCCGCCCCGGTCCGCCGGCGGGGAGCTCCCGCCCCTCGGCGTCCTGCCACCCCCACTGGTAGGCGAGGATCCGCGCCGGACCGGGCTCCACCCGCTCCAGCAGGTCCCGGACCACCGCGTCGGTCCGCGCACGGGCCCGGGCGAGCAGGTCGTCGACCCGGGTGGCGGAGCGGGGCGCGGGCAGGGACACGGGTCCTCCGGGGAAACGGCCGGACGGTGTCCTGACCAGGGTGTTCGAAGCGCGTCGGAGCCGGCTGCCGACTCCGCCGTCAGGGCCCGGACACTACCTGACGGGTGATCCGTACGAGCGCGGGGCGGGCCTCCCCGGAGCTCCGGGGAGGCCCGCCCCGCGCTCGT
>NZ_JBEOSD010000127.1:0-25057 GCF_040302735.1 Streptomyces sp. NPDC097619
GGGGGTGGGCCCCCCCCGCCCCCCGGCGCCCGGGCCCGCGGGGCCCCCCCCCCCGGGGGGGGGGGGCCCCCGCCCCCGGGCCGCGCCCCCGGCGGCGGGGGGGCGGGGGGGGGCACGGCCTTCGTGCTCCGGACCGGGTCAGTCGGTGCCGGATTCCATGGCGGCGTGGTCGAGAGCGTCCGCGTCCACGGGCACGGCCTCGCCGTGGCTGCCGGCGGCGATCGCCTGGGCACCGCCGGGGGGCAGGTCGCCGATGAGGCCGCCCCAGGCGGTGAGCTGGCCCTGGGCGGCGTACTGCTCCAGCTTGCTGCGGGAGTCGGCGATGTCGAGGTTCCGCATGGTGAGCTGGCCGATCCGGTCGTCCGGGAAGAAGGCCGGGTCGTGGCTGCGCTCCATGGAGAGCTTCTCGGGGTGGTAGCTCAGGTGCGGGCCCTGGGTGTCGAGCACGGTGTAGTCCTGCCCGCGGCGCAGCCGCAGGGTGACGCTGCCGGTGACGGGGCTGCCCACCCAGCGCTGGAGGCTCTCGCGGAGCATGAGGGCCTGCGGGTCGAACCAGCGGCCTTCGTAGAGGAGGCGGCCGAGGCGGCGGCCCTCGCCGTGGTACATGGCCACGGTGTCCTCGTTGTGGATGGCGTTGAGGAGCCGCTCGTAGGCGATGTGCAGCAGGGCCATGGCGGGGGCCTCGTAGATGCCGCGGCTCTTCGCCTCGATGATGCGGTTCTCGATCTGGTCGGACATGCCGAGGCCGTGTCGGCCGCCGATGGCGTTGGCCTCCAGGACCAGGTCGACGGCGGACTCGAAGGAGCGGCCGTTGATCCGGACGGGCCGGCCGCGCTCGAACTCGACGGTGACGTCCTCGGCGGCGATCTCGACCTCGGGGTCCCAGAAGCGGACGCCCATGATCGGGGTGACGATCTCCAGGGAGGCGTCGAGGAACTCCAGGCGCTTGGCCTCGTGGGTGGCGCCCCAGATGTTGGCGTCGGTGGAGTACGCCTTCTCCGCGGAGTCCCGGTAGGGCAGGTCGCGCTCGGACAGCCAGGCGGACATCTCGTGGCGGCCGCCGAGCTCGGCGACGAAGGTGCGGTCCAGCCAGGGCTTGTAGATGCGCAGGCTCGGGTTGGCGAGCAGGCCGTAGCGGTAGAACCGCTCGATGTCGTTGCCCTTGTAGGTGGAGCCGTCGCCCCAGATGTCCACGCCGTCCTCGCGCATGGCGCGCACCAGCAGGGTGCCGGTCACGGCGCGGCCGAGGGGAGTGGTGTTGAAGTACACCTGGCCGGCCGAGCGGATGTGGAAGGCGCCGCAGGCGAGCGCGGCGAGGCCCTCCTCGACGAGCGCCTCACGGCAGTCGACCAGCCGGGCCTGCTCGGCCCCGTAGGCCCGACCGCGCGCGGGCACGTCGGCCAGGTCCGGCTCGTCGTACTGACCGATGTCGGCTGTATAGGCATAAGGGATGGCGCCCCGCTCGCGCATCCAGGCGACTGCGACAGATGTGTCCAAACCACCCGAGAACGCGATGCCGATGCGCTCGCCGACTGGAAGCTTATTCAGAACCTTCGACATGTATGCATCCTAGACCCGTTCCGGCCCGGCCCGACACGCATATCCGTGTGACGGACACGGCATCGGCCTCCGGCGCGCGGAACCGGCGGGTCCGCGCCACGGAACCACCCCGCGGAACCGCCGTGTGGAACCGCTGCGGGGAACCGTCGTTCGGAGCGGGACTCCCGGACCGGAGCGCGGGACCGGAACTCCGGACCGGGACCCCGAAGCGGCGCGGGGGTCTCAGCGGGCGAGGGAGGGGGCGCGCTCCGCGGGGGATCCGGCGGCGGGGCCCGGGGCGGGAGCGGTCGCGGCGGGGACGCGCCGACCCGCGGCGCGGCAGCCGACGCAGCCGGGGTGGCCGGCGCGGGCGGCCGTGTCGCGGACCCGCCAGGACCACTCCGTCTCCGGGCGGGGGCCACCGGGCTTGCCCCAACCCGCCAGGTGCAGGGCCCAGGTGACCAGGACGGCGACGACGGCGAGGGCGCCGCCCAGCCAGAGGCCGGGGGTCCGGTCCAGACAGAGGGAGGCTCCCCCGACCGCGGCGGCGAGCACGCCGAGGGCGGTGCCGGTCCAGCCCGCCACGGTGTGGCCGAGGTCGACGTGGCCGTGTGCGCTCATGGTGTCGCTCCCGTTCGCAGGGGCGGCCAGGCAGGATGAGGGCCGGGAGTCGTGGTGGACGCGGCGCCCGGGGTGGTGCACAGGCCGCTCGTCGCGAGATCTTTTATCTCACGAGCTAAGTAACTTAGATACTAAGGAGTCTCTGCGTGCAGGGCAAGACCCGCCCGGCGGCCACGGCCGTCGAGGCGATCCAGCGCATGGACGCGTTCGTGGCCCTCGGGATCGTGGGCCAGCAGGAGGTGGCCCAGGCGCTCGGCCTGAACGTCACCGACCTCACCTGCCTGGGGCACGTCCTGGGCGCGGGCGAGAACCCGCTCTCGGCGGGCGACCTGGCCGAGCGGGTCAACCTCACCACCGGGGCCGTCACCGGGGTGCTCAACCGCCTGGAGAAGGCCGGCTACGCGGAGCGCCGACCCGACCCGGCGGACCGGCGGCGGGTCCGGGTGGTGGCCGTCCCGGAGGCGGCGGCCCGGGTGGTCGCCCTGTACCAGCCCTTCTACGAGCGACTGGGCGCGGTGTTCGCCGACTACGGGCCGGAGGAGACCGCGGTGATCGCGGACTGGTTCACGCGCGCCGCGGAGGCGGCCCGGGAGCACCTGGAGTCGCTCCGCTCGGGCCGCCCGTAAGGGCGGCGGATCGGGGCGGGACCCGGGGCGGGGCGCCGCCGTGCGGGGTGGGAGGATCCCGCCGACGGTTCGGCACGAGGAGGCACGGTGGAGGGCGGTTCCCCGCACGATCATTCCGACTGGGACGCGGTGGTGTCCGCGGCGCGCGAGCGGGCCCGGGCACGGCAGGCGCTCATGGTCGAGCGCCACGGCCTGGCGGGCGACGTCCGTTACCACTGGTCGCTCGACGACGCCCGGATCACGTGGTCCCGCGCCGGGCGGGACTTCCTCACGGGTCGACTCACGATGATCGGCAGCGTGAGCGCGTCCCGGGGGACCTGGCTGTGGGCCTGGGCCCACCCGTCGCTGCCGGCCGCGGTGCTGGGCGACATCGAGCGGGTGCGCCGGTTCGGAGAGGCCAACGACTTTCCGGTGCTGCCGTGGCCGGGCTTCGACGCCGACCCCGAACTCGTCGCCGAGGCCCGCTTGGTCGCGGCCTCGGTGCTCGACGCGGAGGGCCTGTGGGCGGACTCCACGGACGAGGCGCGGCTGCACTTCGCGATCCACGATCTGAGGCCGGTGACGGAGACGCTGTTCTGACGGCGGGCCCGGTGCGGGGTCCGGCGGCTCCGGCCACCGGAGGCCGAGCCCCGGACCGGCACGCGCCCCGGAAGCACTCCCCCGCCCCCTCCGCATCACCGGCCGATCGCGGCCGGAATCGTTCGGCGGCTGTCATGGGGCTGCGTAGGTTTTCATCAACTCCCTTTGTGCGCAAGCAAGTTGGCCGAAAGGGCAACGGCACCCGGGGCCTCTTGTTGACACTTCCGGAAGTCCGGCCCGGCCGTCGCACCGCCCACCCTCCTCCGAGACACCTCCGGAAGGGCTCATTCCGGCCGTCGGGCGACTCCGGCGCGACCGCACGGAGCCGGGGCACGGATGGGACGCCCGAGGTCGCAGGCCCGGAGCAGTGGCCCCTTCGCACGGTCCACTAGGACGCCGCTTGCATGCCAATAGAGCGCCGCCGGCGCGGGCGACGCGCCGGAGCCAACAGGCCAATGTCACAACTGGCCTTGTTTTTGGCCTTGTTGGCCGATCAGACTCGAAGAGGAAGCACCGGATCCCCCCGGCACGCACCACGGAGCCCCGCGCGGGATCCGGCGTCCCTGACCGCCCGCCCCGTACGGGATTCCCGTACCCGGCCCCGGCGGCCCGGAACTCCGCACCGGCGCGATCCGGGCCCGTCCTCCCCTCATCGAGTCAAGGAGCCCCCATGGCCGACCCCGTGAACCAGGACGCCGAACTCCAGGACCTGGACCTGGACCTCAGCGAGCTCTCCGTCACGGTCCTGCGTGACACCGCCGCCCTCCCCGAGAACGGCGCCTCCTGGGGCTCCTGTTCCTGCCAGGGCTCCTCCTCCTGCGCCCAGCCGCAGCTGGACACCTCCCTCTGACCCCGACGCTCCGGGGATCCGGAGCGTCCTTGACGGGCCCCGCCCGACGGGCCCCCGCGCGGCCGACCACCGGCCGGCCGCGCGGACCCGATCACCGCGACGGGAGCCCGCGATGCCGCACCCAGCCCAGTCCCCCGCCCCCGTACGGTCCACGGCACCGGCGCCCGCCCCACCGCCCGCGCCCGATACCGATACCGGCACCGGCACCGGCACCGGCACCGCCCCCTACGCGCTGGTCCGTACGGCCGTCCTCCCCTACCCGGCGGAAGCCCCCGACGCGGCCCCGTTCCGCGCCCTCGTCGCCCGCCTCACGCGACTCGCCGCCCAGGAGGCCCGGCTGCGGGCCCCCCTCACCGACGACCTCCACGACTCCCGGCCCGAGCACGACGAACGCTTCCACCGGCAGGTCGTCCTGCCGTTGCGCCGCGACCTGCACAACGGACGCACCCCTCGCCCGGCCCTCCTGGCCCGGCTCGGCGACCTGCCCGACCGGGTGCCGCGCCTAGCCGACTGGCTGGAGCTGCACGCCGAGCGGGCCCGCCTGCTCGCCGCCCTGACCGCCGCCGCGCCGGCCGCCCTCGACGCCGAACGCGCGCTCCTCGCCGCCTGGTGCCGCTCCCCCGCCTTCCACCGCGCCGTCGCGCTCAGCGGCTCCGAACTCCTCGGCGCCGTCGCCCGCGCGGGCCGCGGGGACACCGGCCGCCGGGCCCGCAAGGCGGAACCCGCCGTCCTGCGGCAGGCGCTCCGCGCCGCCGCCAAGACCAGCCCGCTCACCTGGTACACCGCCGTCGGCTGGCTGCCGGGCGGGGCCCCCGGCACGGCGACGGACCGACCCGTGCCGCTGACCGCGGTGGTACGGGGGAACCGCACGCTGGTCACCGCGCTGACCGCCGCCCTCCTCGACGAGCCGCGCCGCCGCCGCGGCCTGCCGCACCGACTGTCCAGCAGCGTGGCCGGCGGCGCGGGCGCGGCCCGGTTCGCCCGCAGCGACGCGGTGTTCGGGGGCGGCCGGTACCTGATCACCCACGAGGAGGAGGTGGCGGTGGCGGCCCCCTCGGCCGCGCTGGCCGCCCTGACCCGCCTCACCACCGTGCCCGAACCCCTCGGCCGCCTCACCGACCGGCTCGCCCTGGCCCTGGGCCGGCCGCCCGGGGACCGGGCCGTGGCCGGCTTCCTGGACCGGCTCGCGGAGACCGGCCTGCTGGTGCCCGCCGCCCCCGTGGACCCCCAACACCCCCGCGCCCTCACGGCCCTCGCCGACTGGCTCCGCCGGTGGCCCGAGGACGCGGCCCTGGCCGCCCGCCTGGACCGGATCGCCGCGGACACCGACCGGTTCGGGTCCCTCCCGGCCGCCGACCGGCCGGAACGGCTCGACGCGCTCGCCGCCTCCTGGCGGCACCTCCTCGCCGACGCCGGACGGCCGGTGCCCGCCGACGCCGCACCCCTGACCGTGCTCACCGAGGACGTCCTCGCCGTCCCGGAGCCCCCTCGGCACCCTCGCCCCGATCGACCCCCCGTACCCCGGCCCGGACCTCGACCGGCCCCCAGCCCGGGGCCCGACCCGGGCCCGTCGGCCGGCGCCCCGCGCCCCCGGCCCGGAGGAACGGCGATCACCGTCCCGGGCCCCGGCACCGGACCGGGCTCCGCCGACCGCGAGGCCCTCACCGAACTCACGGCGCTGGCCGAGCTGTTCGACCTCGGTCACCTGATGCGGTGGGCCGCCCGGGACCGGTTCACCGCCCGCTACGGCATCGGCGGAACCTGCGCCGACCCCTGGGAGTTCGGTGCCGACACGGCCGCCGCCTGGGAGGACGCCACCCGGCTCGCCTCCCCGGGCGCCGCCCGCGGCCGACCGGCCCCGCTCGCCGCCCTCCTGGAGCTGCGCGAGGAACTCCTGCGGACCGGCCGCTCCCTCGGCGGGAACGGCACGGGCGCCCTCGCCCCGGAGGCCGTCCTCCCCCTGGCGGCCGTCCGCGACCTCGCGGACCGCCTGCCGCCCTGGACCTCCGCCCGACCGCTCAGCTACGCCTGGTTCCTCCAGTCCGACCCGGACTCCGGACTGCTCGCCGTGAACCACGTCTACGGCGGCTGGGGCCGCTTCACCAGCCGCTTCCTCGACCCCCTGGGCCCCGGACCCACCGCACAGGTGGCCCGGCAGCTCCGCCGGGCCCTCGGCCCCGGCACGAGGGCCGCGCAGATCAGGCCCGTCGGCGGGTTCAACGCCAACCTGCACCCGCTGCTGCTCCCCGACGAAGTGGGACCCGACCGGTACCGGACCTCCCTGTCGGAGAGCGGACTGGAGCTGTGGCACGACCCCGTCACCGAACAGCTCCGTTTCCGGGTGCGCGCCACCGGAGACCTCCTCGACGTGCTCTACCTCGGCTTCCTCGCCCCCGTGATGCTCCCTCAGCGGCTGGCCCCGTACCTCAACGACCACCCGGCCGGGATGGTGGACTTCCGGGGCCTCGCCCCCCGCGAGACGGTCCCCGCCCCCGGCGGCGAGGTGCTGCGCGCCGCCCGACTGCGCCACCGCCACCTGGTGCTGTCCCGGCGCCGCTGGCACCTCCCCGAAGGGGTGCTCGCCGCCTGGCGCGCCGACCTCGCCGCCGACCTCGGGGAGCCCCCGGTCGCCACCACGGCCCGCTGGCGCGCCCTGCTCGACCTGCCCGAACAACTCTTCCTCCACCCGGTGCCCGCCGGCGGCGGCCGCCCCGCCGAGGAGCTGGTCGCCCGACTCCGCGGCCCCAAACCCCAGGCCCTCGACCTCGGCAACGCCCTCCACCTGCGCTGCCTCGCCGGCTGGCTCGCCCGGCACCCCGGCGGCGTCGTCCTCGAAGAGGCCCTGCCCGCCCCCGGCGGTCGCCCCACCGCCCGCCACACCACCGAAACCGTCCTGGAGACCTACCGACCGGGGCGCACCCGGTGAACCGCCCGCCCCGCACCCCTCACGGAGGCAACCCGATGAACGCGCCGGCCCGCACCGGCCCCGCCGACCGGGCCCCCGCGCCCGGAGCCGCCCCGCGCGCGGCGCTCGACGTGACCGTCCACCACTACGAGGAGGCGAAGGCCCCGCTGCTGCGGGACACGGTCCTCCCGCTGGCCCGCCGGGCCGAGGCCGCCGGACTCGGGGCGCACGTCGAACGCCACTGGCGGTACGGCCCCCACCTGCGGCTGTGCCTGGAGGGCCCGCCCGGACCGGTGGCCGAAGCCGCCGAACGCGCCGCCGCCGAACTGCGCGCCCGGGTCGCCGCCCGCCCCTCCCGGTCCCCGCTCACCGAGGCCGAACTCCTCACCCGGGCGGCCGCCGCCGGACGCGCCGAGCTGATCGCCCCGCCGTACGGGCCGCTGGTGCCCGACAACACCGTCCGCGTGACCCCCGCCGACCCGGCCGCGACCGCCGCCCTCACCGCGCTCATCGGGGCCGAGGGCGTGCGGCTGCGCACCGCCCTGCTCCGTACCGGACTGGCCGCGCTCGCCGCGGGCACCGGCCGGCTCGGGGAGCGCGGCGACTCCGCCACCGCCCGGGTCGGACTGGCCGTCACCGCCCTGGCCGCGCACGCCTCCGCGCATCCCGGCGGGCTGATCGGCGGCCACTACTCGTACGTGTCCCACCTGGAGGACTTCCTCGTCCACGAACCGGACTCCGGCCAGGCCCTCCGCGCCGGCTTCGACCGGCAGTGGGAGAGCGCGGGTCCGCAGGTCACCGACCTGGTGGGCCGGGTCTCCGGCGGCGGGGCCACGGGCTGGGAGCGGGCCTGGGCCGACTGGTCCGCCGACGCCTGGCGGCGGATCGCGGACCGGCACGCCGCCGGCGCCGACCTGGGCGGGAACCCGGAGGAGTACCGGGCGCGGGCCGCCGCCCTCGGCGACCCCGCCACAGCGGACCGCTGGGACCCGGACCGCCGCACCCGCTTCAGCCCCTTCCACCGGCTCCTCGACCGCGCCGAGCCGGACGGCGGGCTGTGGCGCCGCCCCGAGTACCTCATCCACCGGACCGCCACCAACGCCCTGTACCGGCTGCTCGCGCTGTGCGACGTGCGGCCCCTGGAGCGGTACCTGGCCGCGCACCTGCTGGTGCGGGCCGTGCCCGGACTGACCGGGTACGACTGGCGGGAGCGGCTGGCGGCCGCCGCGGAACGGGCGGAGCGGGTCTCGTGAGCGGGGGCGGACGGCCCGCGGAACGCCTGCGGCCCGGGGTGGCCGTCACCCCGCTGCGGGCCGGACTGCACCTGCGGGGCCGGGGGGCGGGCGTGACGCTGGAGGGCAGTGCCGCCCTGCCCCGGCTGTGGGAACTGCTGGCGCCCCGGCTGGGCGCGGCCCCCGCCCCGGCGGAGGGCGGGGCGCCGCCCGCGCCCGCGGTGGCCGCCGCGCTGGACGCGCTCGCGGAGCGGCTGCGGGAGCAGGACCTGCTGGTGCCGGCCGACGAGGGGGCCGGGGCCGCGCCTTGGCCCGCAGCGGCGGCCGGCGATCCGGTGGCCGCCACCGCCCGGCTGGGCGCGGCGCGGCCCGTGGTGTCCGCGGCCGCGCCGACCGGGCCGCTGGCGGCGGCCCTGCTCAGGGCGTTGGCCGCGGCGGATGCCGTGCCGGAGGCGCGGACCGGCCCCGGGCTGCCGCCGGGCCTGGCCCTGGTGACGGCGGCGGGGCCGACCGGGCCGGTCGCCGTGGCCGTGGGGCGGACCGCCGACGGCGGGTTCGTGTCCGCGCCGGGCGCCCCGCGGGCCGTACGCGCCACCGCCCGCGCTCTGGCCGACCGGCTCCGGGTGCCCGGTCCGGGCCGGTCCGCCGGCGGGAGCGGCACGGCCGTCGGCACCGAGCTGTTGGCGGGGGCCGCGGCCCACCGGCTGCTGTGCGCGGTGGCGGGTCTGCCCGATCCGGCCGCGCACGAGGAGGACCTCCGGTTCGGGCTCCCGGGCGTGGCGGCCGTTCTGCTGACCGAGGACCGGCCGCCCCGGGCCGCCCACCACCCGTGGGCCCCGGGCGGCCCCGACGCCGGGCCGGCGCCCGGGGAGCCCGGCGGGCTCGCGGAGGCGCTGCGCCGGGTGTCGGTGCTCACGGACGCCCGGCTCGGAGCGTTGCCGGAGGCCGCGGCCGGGGCCCTGCCGCAGCTGCCGGCGGCGCTGGTGGCCTGCCCGGTGCCCTCCGGGATCCTGCTGGCCGGGGCGGCCCGCACGGACCTGGCCCGGCTGGAGGCGGCCTGCCGGTCCGCCGAACTGCACCTGGCGGCCGGGCCGGGCGCGCGCACCGGCCTGGTGGTCGGGGCCGGCGCCGGCCATGCCCGGGGTCGGGCCCTGCGGCGGGCCGCGCGGTACGGGCCGGAGGCGGGGGCCGCGCTTCCGGAGGAGGTGTGGCGGGAGCATCCGCAGGCCCGGCACTGGTGGCGGGTGCTGACCCGGCGCCAGGGCCGGCGGGCGGAGGTGACGGTGCGTCCGCTCGGGGACGGGGCGGCGTTCCTCGCGGTGGTCCGCGCGGAGCCGGTCGCGCCGGCCACCGGTCCGCTCCGGGTGGTGGCCCGAGCGGTGGAGGCGACCGCGGCCGATGCCGTGGCCTTCGCGGCGCTCGCCGCGGTCACCCGGACGATGGCGGCCCGGTCCGGGCGGGTCGGGTTCCGGCACACCGGGACGGGTGGCGCCGCGGCCCCCCTGGTCGCGGCGGGCGCCGGACCGGCGGGCCGGCGGGACGAGGGCTGGACGGACACCTGGCTGGCCGGGGTCGCGGACCGGGAGGCGAGGCTGCTGGCGGCCCTCGACGGGCTCACCGGACACCTGACCCGACCGGTGCCGACCGGTGAGCGCCCGCTGGAACGGGCCCTGGCCGCCAGCGGGTTCGCCGTCCTCTCGATCGGACCGGAGCCGGCGCCGGGCCGCCGGCCGCACCCCGACGGAGGAGAACGATGAGCACCACCGCCCCGCCCGTGCTCACCCCCGACGAGGCCCTCGCGGCGACCTCGGGAGCGGCCGTGGTCCGCCTCGACCGGTGGACGCTCGGACTGGCCGAACGGCTCAGCCGGCACGCGCTGGCGCACCCGGTGCGCTTCGTGCCGGTCCGGGAGGACGGGGCGGTCACGGTCGTCGGTCCGGTCCTGGAGCCCGCCGCCGCGGCCTGTCTGGCCTGCACCGAGTTCCAGCGGCTGGCCACCGCCGGCGGCCGGGTCCCCTGGCACAGCCCGAACCTGACCCTCGCCGGCACCGGCACGCCGGCACTGGCACCGGCGGTGTCCCTGCTCGCCGAGGGACTGCTCGCCGAGGGGCCGCTCGCCGAGGACCCCGAGGGAGGGGCGGACCGGGCGGCCACCGTGTACCTGGTGCACGGGGACCGCGGCACCTGGTCCACGCACCGGGTCCGGCCGGTGGGCGGCTGTCCGGTGTGCCGACCGCTGCCCGCCGACTCCCCCGACGCGGCCCCGACGTTGTCCGTACCGCGGCCGCTGCCCGATCCCCGGGTGCTGCGCGGGGCCGAAGGCCGCACCGGTGCGGCGGAGTTGCGGGACCGGCTGCACGACGACCGGTTCGGGCCGGTGCGCCGGCTGTTCCGCACCGAGGACTCGGCGTTCGCGCTGACCACGGCCTGGGTGACGGACGGGCGGCGGCTGGACGACGGCGGGTACGGGCGGGCCGGGGACTTCGACGCGAGTGAGCGGGTGGCCCTGTTCGAGGCGGTGGAGCGGCTGGCGGGGATGCGGCCCACCGGGCGCCGCACCGCGCTGCGGGCCTCCTTCGCCGAGCTGGGAGCGGCGGCCGCGGTGGACCCGGCCCGGCTGGGCCTGCCCGATCCGGCCTTCCACGGGCACCCGGCGAGCCCGACCGTGCCCTACTCCCCCGATCTTGAGCTGGACTGGGTGTACGGCCGGTCGCTGACCCGGGGACGGGCGGTGGCCGTGCCCGAGCACGTGGCCTACTGGGACGTGCCCGGTCCCGACCGGACCCGGGTGGTGTACGAGTCCTCCAACGGCTGCGGTCTGGGCAACAGCCCCGAAGAGGCCGCCCTGTACGGGCTGTTCGAGGTGGCCGAGCGGGACGCCTTCCTGATGGCCTGGTACGCGGGGGCCCCGCTGCCGCGGCTGGCCGTACCGGAGGAGGATCCGCTCGTCGCGGCCCTCGCGGACCGGGCGGCGCTGCTGCGCTACCGGTTGACCCTGCTGGACGCCACCAACGACCTGGGGATCCCCTCGGTGATCGCGCTGTGCCGGTACGAGGGGTCCCGGCCGGAGGCGCCCCGGGCCTTCCTGGCCGCCGGCGCCCACCACGACCCGCGGGTGGCGATCCGCTCGGCGGTGGCCGAGGTGGTCACCAACGTGCAGGACGCGGCCCACCGTCCGGCGGGACCCGGCGGCGCCCGCGACCCG
Organism: Streptomyces sp. NPDC097619; assembly: GCF_040302735.1. Classification (NCBI taxonomy): domain Bacteria; kingdom Bacillati; phylum Actinomycetota; class Actinomycetes; order Kitasatosporales; family Streptomycetaceae; genus Streptomyces; species Streptomyces sp. NPDC097619. The sequence goes on from NZ_JBEOSD010000127.1 coordinate 11,558, forward strand.
GATCGGCTGCGGCCCCTGCTGGACCGCCCGGACCTGGTGGTCGGCCTGGACGACCACGTGGGCCTCAACACCCTGCCGGAGGCGCAACCCCGGCTGGAGTTCCTGTTCCCGGACGGCCCGTGCGCGCCCTGGACGGAACGGTGGCCGGGGGCACCGGCGCCGGTGGACGACCTGACCGAGCTGCTGCACCGGACGACCCGGGCGCTGGCGGAACTCGACCTGGAGGTCGTCGTCGTGGGGCAGGACGAACCCGGGATCCGGGACGGCCTGGGCCTGCACTGCGCCAAGGTGATCGTCCCCGGCACCCTGCCGATGACCTTCGGGCACGTGAACCGGCGCACCCTGGGGCTGCCCCGGCTGCTGGACGTGCCGTACCGACTGGGCCGCGTGCCACGGCCGTTGCGCCACGAGGACCTGCCCCTGCACCCGCACCCCTTCCCGTGAGGACCCCGTCATGACCCGCGTTCCGTCGCCCGGCTCCGCCCCCTCGCCCGCCGCGTCCCCGTCGGACGGGCGCGATCCGGCCGCCTGGCAGAGCCTGCACCTCGCCCTGCACAGCGGGGGCGCCGACGCCGACGCCTTCGTGACGGAGGCCCTGGCCCCGCTGCTGGACGGGGTCACCGCGGCGCCCGGGGCGGGCTGGTTCTTCATCCGGCACGGCGAGGGCGGCCCGCACCTGCGGATCCGCCACCGCGGGCCGGGGACGCCGGCCGCGGCCGATCTGGGCGTCGAACTCACCCGTCTGGCGGGCGGGTTCGCCGCCCTGGAGGGGCCGTGGCCGCAGCCGCACGGCACGGTCACGGCGGTGCCCTACCGGCCCGAGACCGAACGGTACGGGGGCCCGGCGGCGCTGCCGGTGGCCGAGGAGCTGTTCCAGTGGTCCACCGGGACCGCCGTGGAGGCGCTGCGCGCGGTGCCGGGCCGGGACGGCCGGCTGGCGCTCGCCCTGGACCTGGCCTGGGCCACCGCCCACGGGCTCGGTCTCGACGGCCGGGCCGGCTCCGGATGGCTGCGGCGGCACGCGGCGTCCTGGCGGTGGGTCACCGACCCGGAGCCGCTGCCCGGCAGCGCCGTGCACACCCGGGTCAACCAGGTGTTCGCCGGTCAGCGGAGGCGGCTCGCGGCCCGGGCCGACGGGCTGCGCGCGGCGCTCGCCGACGGCGGGGCCGCGCCCTGGCTCGCCGGGTGGGCCGAGCGGGTGGCGGCGGCGCACGCCCGGCTCGATCCGTTGGTGCCCGGCACGGACGGAGCGCCCCGGAGCGAGGCGGACCCCGAGCGGGCGGACCGGCTGCTGTGGGTGTGGGCCTCGCAGCTGCACATGCTGTTCAACCGGCTGGGCGTCACCCCCGACGAGGAGCGGGCCGTGTGCCGACTGGCGGCCCGCGCGCTGCTGGAGCCGGGCGGCGCGGACGGTCCGTCGGCCGGGGGGACGGCCGGTGGGGACGGGCGCGGGTTCTTCCCCTCGGGGCCCGGGGCGGCGGACCTGCGGTACCTGGAGGAGAGCAAGTTCCTGATCGGACGGCCCGAGGACGGCGCGCTGCGGGAGTTGCCCGCGCCGCGACCGCCGTCGGCCCGGCGGCTCGCCGCGGAACTGCCGCTGTCCGCGGATCCGTTGCCGGATCTGACGCTCGCCGAGGCGTTCCGGCTCCGGCGTTCGGCGCGCGGGCCGCTGACCGGGCCGTTGGCGGCCCGGACCTTGGGGGGCCTGCTGTGGTCGGCGTACGCCCGCAGCCACGATTCCCGGCGGGAGCTTCCGGACGGGTCGGTGCGGACCTCGCACCACCGGCCGTACCCGAGTGCCGGGGCCGCCTACAGCGTGCGGGTGCGGCTCGTGGCGCTGGGGGTGGACGGGCTGGCACCCGGTACGTACGCCTGCGTCCCGGAGCGACGGAGCCTGCTGCCGGTGGGACCGCCCCCTGCCCTGGCGGAGCTGAAGGCCTTGTCCTCGTACCTGTCCCGGCCCGCGGGTGATCCGGACGGGGTGGGGATCGACGGGGCACCGGCGGTCCTGGCCGTCCACCTGGACCTGGGGCTGCTGCGGCGCCGGTACGGGTTGCGGGCCTTGCGGCTGGGGCTGTTGGAGGCGGGGCACCTGACGCAGGCGCTGTTGCTGACGGCGGGGGCCTTCGGGGTGGCGACCCTGCCGTTGGGCGGGGTGCAGGACGATCTCGCGCACGAGGTGTTGGGGCTGGACGATCTGGAGGAGCCGGTGCAGTACCTGCTGCCGCTCGGCCTGGCCGGAGCCTGACCGGTGCTCGCGGGGCTCCGCCCCCCACCCCGCGTCCCCCACCTCGCGCCTCGCTCGCCTGCGGGGCCGGGGCTCCGCTCCCGTGCGGGGTCCGGCCTCAGTCCAGGCGGGCCGTCGGGGCGACCCGGTGGGCCTCCAGCGCGGGGTGGGTGAGGAGGTCGGCGATGAGGGGCTCGGGGCCGGCCACGTAGGTGCTCATGAGGTCCACGTCGCCGCCGAGGACCCAGGCCCGGTCCTCGGGCCACCACCGGTCGGGGAGCTCGGCGAACTCGTCGAGCTCCGTGGCGGGGCTGATCGCGTCGGCGAGGGGGCCGGAGAGGAGGACCTCCTCCCGGTTGGGGGTGGGGAAGCAGGGGATGCCGTCCCAGCCCCAGCGCCCGTAGCCGTGCCAGAGGCCGTACCAGACGCGGTCGGCGGTACGGGTGTGTCGGGCGAGGACGGGGAGGAGGGTGCGGGCCAGGTCGAGGGGGGTGGGGCCTTCGCCGGGGGGCTCGTCCCAGACGGCGGGGGCCGTGGGATCTTCGTCGTGGCGCTGGTCGCAGCGCTGGTGCCAGGCGACGCCGACGAGCTCGTGCCAGCGGGTGGTGCCGTCCACGGCGCGTCCGTAGGCGGCGCCCACGGCGTCCCAGCGGACGGGCCGCTCGTCCAGGCTCGCCGGGTGCAGGATCCGGGCGTAGGCGGGGTACCCGGTGGCGGTGTTTCCCTCGACGGTGGCGAACGGGCCCTGGTTCGGGCCGCCTTCGGCGATCCAGTCGGCGGCGGCGAGGCTGCCCGTGTGCACCAGGAGGCGGCCGTAGCGGCCCGGGGCGGGGTCGCGCTGGACCTGGCGGAGGTTCATGCCGCCAGTGTGCCGGGGGGCGGCCGGCGCGCGGTAAGGGTTTTCGCCGCGGCGCGCCGGGACCCGGCCAACACAGAGACCAATGTTCTCCAACCCGCTTGCCGGGCCGGCGGGCGGACGCTGTCATGGGCGGAGGAACGGGGTGCGGACGCAGGATTCTTCGGTGTCAGGTGCACCTGACCGAACGGGGATGACCATGTACGAACACGCCACCGAACGGGTGGCGCGCGCCGCCGGACCGGAAGCCGTACCGGGGACCGACGGGTGGGAGCAGGGGGCCGGGCCCGAGGCCTGGGAGCCGCGGGCCGAGCGGATCGTCTCCTGGCTCGCGGCGCGCGAGGAGGCCGAGCGCGGGCTGCTGGAGGCGCTGGGGCGGCCGCCGAGCCAGCGGGACGACACGGTGGCGCGGATGGCGGAGGCGCTGCGGGCCGCCGCGCAGGGGCTGGCGCTGCCCGCGGTTGCGGTGGCGGCCGGGGTGCCGGAGCGGATGCTGCGGGACTGGCTGGCCCAGGATCCGGCGTTCGCGGGGGCGTTGCGGGCGGCCGGGGCGCTGGCGGCGGGGCACGGTCTGACGGCCGCGGAGGAGGCCACTCCGGCACGGTTGCGGGTGGTGCTGGACGCCGTGGGGCGGGGCGCGGCCTGGCCGGTGGCGGCGGCGCTGGCGGGCATTCCGGTGCGGCGGTTCAACCGGCTGCGGCGCGGGACGCCGGGCGTGGAGGCGCTGTTGGAGGCGGCGCAGCGGCTGCGGGCCCGGACGGCCCGGGAGCGGACCGGCCGGGGGGCGCGGGGCGTTCCGACGGGTGAGGGGGCGGCGGCCGGGGAGGGCCGGTACCGGCTGGTGCGGCTCGACGACCCGCTGCTCTCGCCAACCGAGGACGGGTAAGTTAGGTTAGGCTCACCTAACTACAAATGAGCGGCGACCGGTCGCTCCGCACGAGGGGGACCTCCGGTCATGGACCTGTCCCGAGTCATGCCGTACCCGATGCCCGCAGAAGCCGAACTCCCCGCTTCCGACGCCACCTGGAACCTGGACCCCGACCGGGCCGCGCTCCTCATCCTGGGCCTCCAGCCACGCCTGCTGCACGCCTTCCCGGCGACGGCCGCCCCCGGGGCGGCCCTCCTCGCGAACGCGGCGGTGCTGCGCCGGGCCGCCCGGGAGCACCGCATGCCGGTGGTGTTCGGACACACCCCGGGGGACGCCCCCGGACCCGGCGGCCTCGTCCCCGAGCGCGGCGAGCACGTCATCACCTACGTCCGCGAGAACGCCTTCCTGCGCAGCCACCTCGGCCAGGTGCTCTCCCGCACCGGTCGCGACCAGCTGGTGCTGTGCGGGCTGTTCGCCGCGAGCGGGGTGCTGTTGACGGCCGCCGACGCCCGGATGCACGGGCTCCAGCCCTTCGTCGCCGCGGACGCCGTCGCGGACACCGACCCGGAGGACCACGCCCTCGCCCTGCGCTGGACCGCGGCCCGCTGGGGCGTGGTCCGCACCACCCGATCCCTCGTCGACGAAATGGAACGCCGATGACCAACCCACCCCCCTCCCCCGCACCGGAACCGGATCCGGGCCCGCACCCACGGGTGCGGGTCGCCGTGGCCGGGGCCAGCGGATACGCCGGAGGGGAGCTGCTGCGGCTGCTGCACCGCCACCCGGCGGTGGAGCTCGGCACCCTGGCGGCGCACTCCCGGGCCGGTCAGCCGGTGGCCGCCGCGCACCCGCACCTGGCCGCGATACCGCGGCTCGGGGACACGGCGTTCGCCGCCGCGGACCCGGCCGACCTGGCCGCGCACGAGGTGGTCTTCCTCGCGCTGCCGCACGGGGCCTCCGCGGCCCTGGCCGCGGACCTGCCGGAGGAGACGCTGGTCATCGACCTGGGGGCGGACTTCCGGCTGCGCGACGCCGCCGCCTGGGAGCGCTTCTACGAGGGCCCCCACGCGGGCAGTTGGCCGTACGGGCTGCCCGAGCTGGCGGGCGGCCGCAAGGAGCTGGCCGGTGCCCGTCGGGTGGCGGTGCCGGGCTGCTACCCGACCGCGGCGAGCCTGGCACTGGCCCCCGCCTTCGCGGCCGGACTCCTGGAGCCGGAGGCCGTGGTCATCGCGGCCAGCGGGACCTCCGGGGCCGGACGTGAACCCCGCGCCCACCTGATGGGCGCCGAGGTCATGGGTTCGGCCACCGCCTACGCCGTCGGCGGCGGGCACCGCCACACCCCCGAACTGGAACAGAACCTCTCCGCGGCCGCCGGTGAGGACGTCGCGGTGTCCTTCACCCCCGTCCTGGTGTCGATGCCCCGGGGCATCCTCGCCACCTGCACCGCCCGCCTGCGGCCGGGCCTCGACCCCGAGCGGGTGCGCGCCGCGTACGAAGCGGCCTACGCCGAGGAACCCTTCGTCCGGCTGCTGCCCGCGGGCCGTTGGCCCGCCACCGGCTCGGTCATCGGCTCCAACACCGCGCAGGTGCAGGTCACCGTCGACCCGGCCACCGGCCGGCTGATGGCCGTGGCGGCCGTCGACAACCTCACCAAGGGCACCGCGGGCGCCGCCCTGCAATGCATGAACCTCGCCCTCGGCCTCCCCGAGACCCTGGGCCTCCCCCTGGACGGAGTGGCACCGTGAGCGTGACCGCGGCACGTGGATTCGTGGCCGAGGGCCTGGCCTGCGGCATCAAGGACGGCGGTCGCCTCGACCTGGCGCTGGTGGTCAACACCGGCCCGCACCGGGCCGCCGCGGGCGTGTTCACCTCCAACCGGGTGCAGGCCGCCCCGGTCCGCTGGTCCCGGGAGGCCCTGACCGACGGCAGCCTCGCCGCGGTCGTCCTCAACTCCGGCGGAGCCAACGCCTGCACGGGACCGGAGGGCGAGGCCGACACCCGGCGCACCGCCGAGACCGCCGGCGCCTCCCTGGGGCTGCTCCCCGCCCAGGTCGCGGTCTGCTCCACCGGACTGATCGGGGTCCGCCTCCCGATGCCCGCCCTGGAGCGCGGGGTCGCCGAGGCCGCCGCCCGACTGGCCGGACCCAAGGACCCGGCGGGCGGCCTGCGCGCCGCCCGCGCCATCATGACCACCGACACCGTGGCCAAGACCGCCGTGACCGGCGGCGACGGCTGGACCGTCGGCGGCATGGCCAAGGGCGCCGGCATGCTCGCCCCCGGCCTCGCCACCATGCTCGTGGTCCTCACCACCGACGCCGAAGTGCCCGCCGACCGGCTGGACTCCGTCCTCCGCGAGGCCGTGCGCACCACCTTCGACCGGGTCGACTCCGACGGCTGCATGTCCACCAACGACACCGTGCTGCTGCTGTCCTCGGGCGCCTCCGGCACGGCCCCCGAGGAGGGGGAGTTCGCCGCGGCCGTGCGCGAGGTCTGCGCCGACCTCGCCCGGCAGTTGGTCGCCGACGCCGAAGGCGCCTCCAAGGAGATCCGGATCGTGGTGACCGGCGCGGACTCCGAGTCCGACGCCGTCACCGTGGCCCGGGCGGTGTCCCGCAGCAACCTCCTCAAGTGCGCCCTGCACGGCGAGGACCCCAATTGGGGGCGCGTGCTGTCCGCGGTGGGCACCACCGACGCCGTGTTCGACCCCGCCCGGCTCGACGTGGAGATCAACGGCGTCCGGGTGTGCCGCGACAGCGCGCCCGGGGAACCTCGGGAGAAGGTGGACATGAGCGGGCGGGAGATCACCGTGGCCGTCGACCTGCGCACCGGCCCGGAGTCGGCGGTGCTGTGGACCAACGACCTCACGGCCGCGTACGTGCACGAGAACAGCGCGTACAGCTCGTGAGCGGGCCGAGGCGCGCGCGGGCGCGGACCGTCATCGAGGCCATGCCGTGGCTGGAGCGCTACCGCGACCGGGTCGTGGTGGTGAAGTTCGGCGGCAACGCCATGGTGGACGAGGAGCTCAAGCGGGCCTTCGCCGCGGACGTGGTCTCGCTGCGCTACGCCGGGTTGCGGCCCGTGGTCGTGCACGGCGGCGGGCCGCAGATCAGCGCCCTGCTGCGGCGCCTGGACCTGGAGGTCTCCTTCGAGTCCGGGCTGCGGGTGACCACCCCCGAGGTGATGGAGGTGGTCCGGATGGTGCTGGCCGGGCAGGTGCAGCGGGAGATCGTCGGACTGGTCAACGAGCACGGCCCGTTCGCCGTCGGGATGACCGGGGAGGACGCCCGCACGTTGACCGCGGTGCGCCGGCCGGCCGTCGTGGACGGCCGCGAGGTGGACATCGGCCTGGTGGGCGAGGTGGTGGCGGTGGACCCGGAGACCGTCCGGGCCCTGCTGGACCGGGGCCGGATCCCGGTGATCTCGCCCGTGGCGCGCGGGGAGGACGGGCAGGTCTACAACGTCAACGCCGATCTGGCGGCGGCGGCCCTCGCGGCCGCGCTGGGCGCCGAGAAACTGGTGATGCTGACCGACGTGGCGGGCCTGGTGCCCGACTGGCCGCACGGGACCACCGTCGTGGACCGGCTGACGGCGGACGAACTGGACGCCCTGCTGCCCTCGTTGTCGGGCGGCATGGTGCCGAAGATGGAGGGCTGCCTGCGGGCCGTCCGGGGCGGAGTGGGCATGGCGCACGTGCTGGACGGGCGGATGCCCCATTCGCTGCTGCTGGAGGTGTTCGCCGAGGACCCGGTCGGGACCTGCGTGGTCCCGGGCCCGGTGCCCGGGGCGCGGCCGCCGGCGGGTGCCGCGGCGGCGGTCCGGACGGCGGAGCCGGTGGCGGCGGGAGGTGCCCGGTGAGCGGGCTGCGGGACCGGGCGCGGGCCGTGCTCATGGACACGTACGGGCCGCCCGGTCCGGCGCTGGTCCGGGGCAGCGGCTGCACCCTGTGGGACGAGGACGGTCGCACGTACACGGACTTCACCTCCGGGATCGCGGTGAACGCGCTGGGTCACGCCCATCCGGCCGTGGTGGCCGCGGTGGCCGGGCAGGCGGCCCTGCTGGGGCACGTGTCGAACCTGTACGCGGCGGGCCCGCCGGTGGAGCTGGCCGAGCGGCTGGTGGAGCTGGCGGGGCGGCCGGGGCGGGTGTTCTTCGCCAACTCCGGTGCGGAGGCGGTGGAGGCGGCGTTCAAACTGGCCCGTCGCACCGGTCGCGCCGGGATGGTGGCCGCCGAGGGCGGCTTCCACGGCCGGACCATGGGGGCGCTGTCGCTGACCGGTCAGCCCGCGAAGCGGGAGCCGTTCGGTCCGCTGGTGCCCGGGGTACGGCACGTGCCGTACGGGGACCTCGGGGCGCTGGCCTCGGCGGTCGGGCCGGACACGGCGGCGGTGGTGCTGGAGCCGGTGCAGGGAGAGGCCGGGGTGCGTCCCGCGCCGCCGGGCTACCTGCGGGCGGCCCGGGAGCTCACCCGGGAGGCCGGGGCGCTACTGGTCCTGGACGAGGTGCAGACCGGCATCGGCCGGACCGGGCACTGGTTCGGCCACGGGGCGGAGCCGGGCGTGGACCCGGACGTGGTGCTGTTGGCGAAGGGGCTGGGCGGCGGGCTTCCCATCGGGGCCGTGCTGGCCTTCGGTGAGGCGGCGGAGCTGCTGGGGCCGGGTCAGCACGGGTCGACCTTCGGGGGCAATCCGGTGGCGTGCGCGGCCGGTCTGGCCGTGCTGGACACGATCGCCGGGCAGGGGCTGCTGGAGCGGGTCCGGGTCGCCGGGGAGCGGTTGCGCGCCGGGTTGGAGGGGCTCGGGCACCCGCTGGTGCGGGAGGTCCGCGGCCGCGGTCTGCTGCTCGGGGTGGAGTTGTCCAAGCCCGAGTCCGACCGCATCCAACGGGCCGCCCTGAATGCCGGGTTCCTGATCAACGCCTGTGGGCCCTCGGTGCTCCGACTGGCGCCGCCGCTGGTGGTGTCCGACGCCGAGCTGGACGCCTTGCTGCAGCGGCTCCCGGGGCTCCTGGACGGCTGATTCGGGCCGCTCGGACGGTACGGCGGCCCCCGGCGGAAGCCGGGGGCCGCCTTTCGGCCTGCCCTGAGCAGGTTTCCTCAACAACCCTTCCGATCAGGGGATTTGAGGTGTTACGGGGGCCCCGCACGGGCTCGCGGGGGCGACTTGACACTCCCCCACCGATCGGTGATGTTAGGCCAGCCTTACCTAAGTATCCGGGTAAGTCCGAGGAAGGATGGGCATGTCCGCACCACATACGCGTTCCGCGTCCGGGGACCTCTCCCCCGCCGTCACCGACCTGGTGGGCATCGGCTTCGGCCCGGCCAACCTGGCCCTGGCGATCGCGGTGGCCGAGCACAACTCCGGGCAGGAACCGGCCGGCGGCCTCCGGGCGACGTTCCTCGAACGCCAGGACACCTTCGGCTGGCACCCGGGCATGCTGCTGGAGGGCGCCACCATGCAGGTGTCCTTCCTCAAGGACCTGGTCACCCAGCGGAACCCGGGAAGCCCCTACAGCTTCCTCCAGTACCTCCAGGACCACGGGCGGCTGGCGGACTTCATCAACCAGAAGACCTTCTTCCCCACCCGGATCGAGTTCCACGACTACCTGCGCTGGTGCGCCGAGGACTTCACCGCCCAGGTGTCCTACGGCACCGAGGTGACGGCGGTGACGGCGGTGACGGCGGCCGGCGCCGGGGACGGCGGAGCCGACGCGGACGGGCCGGCGCAGTTCCTGGACGTGCGGCACCGCCCGACCGGGGACCCGAAGGCCGCCGGCGGCGTGCTGCGCACCCGCAACGTCGTCCTGGGCACCGGCCTGGTGCCCCGCCTCCCCGAAGGGGTCCGCGGCGGCCCGCACGTCTGGCACACCAGCGAGCTCCTGCACCGCACCCGCGAGCTGACCGCCGTGGCCGCCGGCGCGGACGCCCCCCGCCGCTTCCTCGTGGTCGGGGCCGGGCAGTCCGCCGCCGAGGCCGCCGACCACCTGCACCGGACCTTCCCCGGCGCCGAGGTCTGCGCCGCCTTCTCCCGCTACGGCTACAGCCCCGCCGACGACAGCCCCTTCGCCAACCGGATCTTCGACCCGGCCGCCGTGGACGACTTCTTCACCGCGCCGGAGGAGGTCCGGCAGCAGTTGCTCGGCTACCACGCCAACACCAACTACTCCGTGGTGGACGCGGACCTGATCACGCAGCTGTACCGGACCGTGTACCAGGAGAAGGTCTCCGGCGCCGCCCGCCTGCGGATCCTCAACGCCACCGAGGTCGTCACCCTCACCGGGACCCCGGACGGCGTCCGGGCGACCGTGCGCTCCCTCATCGACGGCACCGTCACCACGCTCGACTGCGACGCCGTGGTATACGCCACCGGCTACCGGGCCCCCGACCCCCGGGACCTGCTCGGCCCGCTGATGGACGAGTGCCTCACCGACGGCCGGGGCCGCCTCCGGATCGGCCGCGACCACCGCATCGCCACCACCGCCCGGCTGCGCGCGGGCATCTACCTCCAGGGCGCGGGCACCGAACACACCCACGGCCTGACCTCCTCCCTGCTGTCCACCCTGGCCGTCCGCGCCGGGGAGGTGTGCGCCTCCCTGCTGCCGGGCGGGGCCGTGGCAGCGGCCCCCGACCGCCGGGAACCGCTCGCCGCCACCGCCGCCCGCCCCTCGGGAATACGGAGCTGACGCATGTCCGCCACGCCCTCCCCCGTCCCGTCCGTCCCCTCCCCGCGCAGGCCCGGCGTCCCCGACGGGGTGCCGCTGACCGCCGCCCAGGCCGAGTTCCTGGCCGCGCAGCGCGCCGCCCCCGGTTACGCCGGGCACAACGTCGGCCAGTACGTGGAACTCGCCGGCCCCGTCGACACCGAGGCCCTGCGCGACGCCGTGGCCGCCGCCCTCGACGAGGCGCCCTGGCTGCGGTTCCGGCTGCTGCCCGGGAACGACGGCCCCCGCCAGTCCCCCGTCCGCGAACCGGGCCGTCCCCGCCGCCCCGCCCTGCTGGACACCTCCGGCGCCGCCGACCCGGTGGCCGCCGCCCTCGGCCTGGTCCGCGGACAGCTCGCCTGCCCGCCCCGCCTGGACCTCCTCACCGACCCGCCCGCCCCCGGCGACGTACCCGACCTCGCGGGCAGCGTGCTCGTCACCGTCGGCCCCGAACACCACCTGCTGGTGCAGTTCTTCCACCAGCTCGCCGTCGACGGGCACGGGCTGGCCCTGCTCAACCACCGGATCGCCGAGCTGTACACGGCCGCCGTCCGCGGCCGCACCGCCGGCCCCTCCCCCTTCGCGCCCGTCACCGCCCTGGTGGAGGCCGAGAGCGCCTACGCCGCCTCCGCCGAACGGCGCGCCGACCTCGCGGCCTGGACCCGGCACCTGGCCGGCACCGCCCTGCCGGTGCCGCTGCGCGGCCGCAGCGCCCCGCCCGCCGACACCGCCCTGCGGCACTCCGTCGTCCTCGGCCCCGCCGACACGGCGGCCGTGGAGGCCGCCGCCCGGGACGCGGGCGTCACCTGGGGCGAGGCCGTCCTCGCCGCCACCGCCGTGCACACCACCGCGGCCACCGGCGCCGCCGAGGCCCTGCTCGCCGTCTACGCGGCCGCCCGCACCGCCCCCGGCACCCTGCGGGTGCCCGCCGCCGCCGTGAACATCCTCCCGGTGCGGATCGCCGCCGGACCCGCCGACACCTTCCGGGACCTGCTGGGCCGGGCCGCCGCCGAGACCGCCTTCCTCCGCCGCCACCAGCGCGTCCGCGGCAGCGAGGTGGCCCGCGCCGTGTGGCCGGCCCACACCGGCACCCGGGTCCCCGGCCCGCTGGTCAACCTGCGCCCCTTCGACACCGAACTGGACTTCGCGGGCGTACCGGGCCGGGTGGTCAGCCTGGCCTCCGGGCCCGTGGACGAACTCGCGGTGTCCGCGGCCAGGACCCCCGAGGGCCTGCTTCGCCTCGACCTCGACGCGAACCCCGCCCTCTACCACCCGGCCGACCTGGCCGGCGCCGCCGCCGGGTTCACCGCGCTGCTCGCCGGATTGGCCCGGCAGCCCGGCACCCGGGCCGGCCGCATCGCGGGCGCCACCCACGCCGGGACCGGCGACCCCCGCGGCACGGCCCCGACCGCCGAGGCCCCGGCCGCCGCCCCGGACGGGCTGCGCGCCCTGCCCGGCCCGGCCGCCGACCGCGAACGCGGCCCCCTGACCCTGCTGCCCGCCGCGCACCGGCTCCGTACCGCCCCCGGCCCCGCCGAACGGGCACGCGAGGCCGTCCTCCTGGAGGTCCCGGCGGGCCTGCGCACGGCCCCGCTGCGCCGTGCCCTCGCCACCCTGGCCCGCCGCCACCCGGCGCTGCGCACCGCCCTGCACCGGAGCCACGGCGTGTGGAGCCAGGAGGTCCGGGCCGCCGCCGCGGCCCCCGCCGTCACCGATCCCGCCACCCTGCGCCGCTACCCCGTCGCGGGCCTGACCCCCGCCGCCCGGACCGCGCTCGCCGCCCGGGCAGCCCGCACCGCGGGCGCCGCCCTGGACCCGGCCGGCGCGGCCGTGCTGCGGGCCGCCTGGTTCGACGCCGGCCCCGAGGAGCCCGGGCGCCTGCTGCTCGCCGCCCACGCGCTCAGCGTGGACGACGTCTCCTGGCAGCTGATCCTCACCGAACTCCCTTCCCTGTACGGCTGGTTCGCGGGTGTCGGCAACCGGCCCGAGGGCTTCCCCGAAGCGGGCGGCCTGACCGCCTGGGCGGCCGGGCTCGCCACCCGCGCCCAGTCCCCGGAACGCGTCCGCGAACTGCCGCACTGGCGGGAGCTGGCGGCCGGACCGCCCGGCCGGGACTGGCCCCGGGCCGAGGGCGGGCACGACGTGGTCACGGAGTTCGAGGTGCCCGCCGCGGGCCCCGGACCGCACCCCGTGGACGTGGCCCTGCTCACGGCCCTGGCCCGGACCGCCGCCGGTCGGCCCCGGCTCCACGACGGCGGCGCCCTGCCGGTGGAACTGGAGCTGCCCCGCCCCGGCGACGCCCCCCGCACCGCCGGACGCCTGTCCACCGTGCACGGGGTCCGGCTCCCACTGGCCCCCGCAGGCCCCGCCGACGTGCGCGAGGCGCTGCTGGCCGTACCCGACGGGGGCCGCGGCCAGGAGCAGCTGCGCCACCTCAACCCGCAGACCTCCGCCCTCACCGCCGGGGCCCCGGGCCGCGGCGTCGCCTACCGCAGGCGGGCCGCGCTCCGCCCGATCCCCGCCACGCCCGGCTGGGGTCCGGCCCCGGTCGCCGAACAGCCCGGCCCGGGCGCCCTCGGCGAGGAACCCCCGCTGCACGGCCCGTTGGAGCTGACCGCGACCGTCGCGGCGGCCCCCGGCGGCGGACACCGGGTCACCGTGCGGTGGCGCTGGCACCCGGCGCTGTTCGGCGCCGCCGAAGCGGCCGAGCTCTCCGCCTCCGCGACGGAGGCCGCGGCGTTCTTCCTCACCCCTCACCCTGACCAACGTCCGCAGGGCAGGTGGACTCGGGAAGGACGCGGCGCGGGCCGAACGCCGGGCGCACGCGCTGGCCGCAATCGACCCCGACTGGAA
>NZ_JBEOSD010000128.1:0-24918 GCF_040302735.1 Streptomyces sp. NPDC097619
CGGTTCTTCGCCAACATGACGCAGTCGCAGATCGGCGAGGAGGTCGGCATCTCCCAGATGCACGTCTCCCGACTGCTGACCCGCACCCTGGCCCAGCTCCGGCAGGGCCTGATCGGCGACTGACCGCTCACCCTCAGGGGCCCGGATCGGTCCTACGGGTTCCTCTTTGACGGGCCGTCAGCAACACTGGCGCGATGCGAAGGGGAACCCTGTACGCCGCCACGGCCGCGCTCGTCCTCGGCCCGGTCCTCCTGACCGGCTGCGGGGAGGGCGGCGACCCCGGCTACGCGGCCGTGGGCGCCGCCGGACCGGGGCGCGACCGCGCGGCGGGCGACCTCGTCCCGCCGGAATCAGGGGTCGAACTCCAACCGCTCCCCGGAGCCACGACACCGGGCGGCCCGCGGAGCGGAGCGCCGACCGGGCAGGCCCCGGGCAGCGTGACGGGCGGCGCGACCGGTGGGACGACGGGTGGCGCAGGGACCGGCGGGACCGGCGGGACTTCTGCGGGCACGTCCGTGGGCACGTCCGCGGCCGGCGGATCGGCGGCAGGCGGGTCCGCCGCCGGAGGCTCGGTCGGCGGCTCGTCCGTGGGCGGATCGGCGACAGGTGGGTCCGCGGCCGGGGGCTCGGCGGCCGGCGGATCGTCCACGGGTGGTGCGGCAGCCGGTGGGACGGCGTCCGGGGGCACCGCCTCGGGCGGTACGGCCACCGGGGGCTCCGGTAGCGGCGGGTCCTCGGGCGGCACCGGGAGCACGGGCGGATCGGGGTCCGGCGGCGCGGGCGGCGGGACCGGCGGGTCCTCCTCGGGCGGCAGCGGTGGGGGCACCCCCACCCCGCGACCGACTCCGAAACCGAGCCCGGCCGATCTCCGACTGGGCGCCCACGAACGCACCGCCACGGACCGTCGCTGGTGCGAGGACGTCTCCGTGCCCTTCCGCAACGCGGGCGGCACCGCGGTCCGTTCGGGCAGCGTCACCTTCGGCACGCACATCATCGGGGCCCTCGGCGTGGACTGGGCGACCATCACCTCGACCGCCGACCTGCCCGCACCGATCCGGGCCGGGGCCCGGGTGACGGAGACCTACCGGGTCTGCGTGGAGGCGTGGCGGGTGCCGCTCGGCATGCGCGTCGAGACCCGCGAGGTCACCGCCGACTGGAAGTGACCCCAGGGCCGACGCCGGATGCGGATCAGGCCAGGGCGAGCCAGGCCACGGCGGCGAGCACGACCACGGCCGCGACCACGCCGACGATCAGGCCCACGCGCGGGCCGGCGGCGCGCTGCACCTCCGGACGACGGGTCTCGCCCTCGTCGACGAAGGCGCGGAACATCTGGGTGCTGCCCGCGGGGTCGTAGTTGCCCTCGGGGCCCGGGGTGTTGTGTGCCATGCACGGGACCCTAGCGAACGGTCGCGCCGCGCCCAACCCCGGATCCGGCCCCGACCGGAGCGGGCCCCTCCTTCTTTTCCGTTTCCTTTACCGCCGGGATGCCCTTTTTCGTTTGCCTGTAGCAACCAACCGCTTCTATGGTTGCTCTAAGCAACGAGCTGGGGGAGGGCCGCCATGACCGCAGCCGCGCGGACCGCGAGGACGGCCGGCACGGCCCTGGAGGGCCCCCACGGTGATCACAGCGATCACGGGGCTCACGACGATCCGTACGCGGAGCTGGCCGGACGGCTGGCCGCCGTCGGGATGGTCAAGCGTGAACTCTCCCGCTCGCTGCCGCAGACCTGCCCGGCGGGCCCCGCCGCCGTCCTCAGCCTGCTGGGGCGGTACGGGGACATGCGGCTGAGCCCGCTCTCCGAGCTGCTCGGCGTGGACCTCTCCGTGACCAGCAGACACGTGGCGCACGTGGTGGCGCACGGCTGGACCGAGCGGCTGCCCGACCCGCGGGACGGGCGCTGCCGCATCCTCCGGATCACCCCGGCCGGGCGCGAGCTCCTCGACGAGCTGGGCTCGCGCTACTCGGCCGCCCTGCGGACGGCCCTCGTCGACTGGCCCACCGAGGACATCGGCACCCTCAACACCTTGCTGACCCGGCTCCGTTCGAGCTTCTGAACCTAAGGAAACACATGGCGACGACCACGCCCACCGGCGTACGGGGGGAGAGCCGGCCGGACACCACGTCCGACGGCACCCCCATGACACACCGGCAGATCATGGAAGCGCTCTCCGGGCTGATGCTCGGCATGTTCGTGGCGATCCTGTCGTCCACGATCGTCTCCAACGCGCTGCCGCAGATCATCACCGACCTCGGGGGCACCCAGTCCTCCTACACCTGGGTGGTCACCGCCGCCCTGCTCTCGATGACGGCGGCGACGCCGCTCTGGGGCAAGCTGGCCGACCTCTTCAGCAAGAAGCTGCTGGTCCAGATATCCCTGGTGATCTACGTGCTGGGCTCGGTGGTCGCGGGCCTGTCCCAGAACACCGGCATGCTCATCGCCTGCCGCGTGGTGCAGGGCATCGGCGTCGGCGGACTCTCGGCCCTGGCGCAGATCGTGATGGCCGCCATGATCTCCCCGCGCGAGCGCGGTCGGTACAGCGGTTACCTGGGCGCGGTCTTCGCCGTCGCCACCGTCGGCGGTCCGCTGCTGGGCGGCGTCATCACCGACACCGACTGGCTGGGCTGGCGCTGGTGCTTCTACGTGGGCGTGCCCTTCGCGGTGATCGCCCTGGTCGTCCTCCAGCGGACCCTGAACCTGCCCGTGGTGAAGCGGGACGTGAAGGTGGACTGGACGGGTGCCTTCCTGATCAGCGCGGCCGTCTCGCTGCTGCTCATCTGGGTCACGCAGGCCGGTGACTCGTACGACTGGATCTCGTGGCAGACCTGGGCGATGACGGGCGGCGCGGTCCTGCTCGGCCTGCTCTTCGTGTTCGTCGAGTCCCGGGCGAGCGACCCGATCATCCCGCTGCGGTTGTTCCGCAACCCCACCATCACCCTGGCCTCGGTGGCCTCGCTGTTCGTGGGCGTCGCGATGTTCTCCGGCACGGTCTTCTTCAGCCAGTACTTCCAACTGGCGCGCAACGAGTCCCCGACCATGTCGGGCGTGCTCACCATCCCGATGATCGGCGGGCTCTTCGTCTCCTCCACCGTCTCCGGGCAGGTCATCACCAAGACCGGCCGCTGGAAGCGCTGGCTGCTGGCGGGCGGCGTGCTCCTGACCGCGGGCATGGGCCTGCTGAGCGGGCTCCGCCACGACACCCCGTACTGGCACATCGCCGTGTTCATGGCCCTGACCGGCCTCGGGCTGGGCATGATGATGCAGAACCTGGTCCTGGCCACGCAGAACCAGGTGGCGCCCGAGGACCTCGGCGCGGCCAGCTCCGTGGTCACCTTCTTCCGCTCCCTCGGCGGCGCGATGGGCGTCTCCGCGCTCGGCGCGCTGATGGCGCACCAGGTCACCGGGTACGTCAAGGACGGCCTGGCGGCGCTGGGCCCGAAGGCCGCGGCCCTGGGCCACGGCGGCACCGGCGGCGGGGGCATCCCCGACCTGGACAAGCTGCCCGTGCCCTTCCGCGAGGTGATCGAGTCGGCGTACGGCCACGCGGTCGGGGACGTGTTCCTCTACGCGGCGCCGACGGCGCTGGCGGCCCTGCTGGTCGTGCTGTTCATCAAGGAAGTCGCCCTGAAGTCGAAGGTGTCGACCACGGAGCCGATGGCCGCGTCGGAGAGCCCGGCGTAGCACCGGCCCCGCCGGTCGGAGCCGCTCAGGTGCGCCGGCCGGCCCGGCCGGCCTGGGCTTCCAGCCCCGCGACGAGGACGTCCAGGGCGAAGCGGAAGTCCCCCTCGGGGGCCCGGCGCAGGGCCCCGCAGCCGTGCAGGAACTGCGAGACGGCCAGGTGGGCCCCGGCCCGCCCGGCCGCGGGCAGGCCGGTGGCCCCCAACAGGCGCTGGAGGGTGGCGTCGAAGGCCCGGGCGTGCGGGCCGATGTTGGGGTAGACGGCGGCGAGCGGCGGGACCCAGGGGTGGGCCTCCAGGAGGCCGCGGTAGCCGCGGGCCAGCTCGCGCAGCCCGGCGGTCCAGGCCGCCGGGCCGTCCGTGGGGCCGTCCGGGGTGGTGCCGGGGGCGGGAGCGTGCGGGCCCGGCGCTTCCGGACCGGCCGGTCGGGGGTCGACGGCCGTGGGGAGCGGGGTCTCTCCGAAGGCGGCGTCCAGGGCGAGTTCGAGCAGGTCGTCCTTGGTGTCCACGTACCAGTACAGGGACATCGCGGTGACCCCGAGCCCGGCGGCCAGACGCCGCATGGAGAAGCCGGCCAGTCCCTCGGCGTCGAGGAGCCGGACGCTGGCCGTGGTGATCTTCCCCCGGTCGAGGCCCGCGGGCTGCTCGCTGCGGCGTCTGCCCCCGCGCCCCCGGTCGGCGAGCCACACGCTGGTGCGCGCGGCGCCGTCGGTCCTGGCGGGGTCGGCCGCAGTCACCATGAGGCACCCTCTGTCATCCGGCGGGACGTCATCCGCGCGACGGCCCGGAATGCCCGGTCCGCCCTCTTGATGCTAGAGGGTGCCCCCGCTCCACGGGACCGTTCAGGACTTCGGATCCGTCAGGTCGTAGAGGGTGGTGCCGTCCACGGTGCGGGCCGTGAAGTTCTCGGTGACCCAGGTGGAGATGACCGTACTGACGGACCCGCCGGGTCCGCCGCCCCCGCGCATGCCGCCGCCTTCGGAGGCGCCGCCGATGTAGTAGTGGATGCGGCCCTGGGCCACGTACTCCTTGAACCGCTCCAGGGTCGGGGAGGGGTCGCTGCCGTTGAAGCCGCCGATCGGCATCACGGCCCGGCCGGTGGCCAGTTGGTAACCGGCCGCGTTCTGGGCCCCCGTGGTCGCGGCCACCCAGGTGTAGCGGTCGGCGTCGGCGCTCAGCGCCGTGCGGACCGCGGTGCCGACGGTGGTGCCGCCGAGCAGTCCGCCGGGGCCGCCGGTGCCCTGTCCGCCACGACCGTCCCCCCGGCCGCGGTTGCCGGTGCCGGCGCCCGTGCCGTCCGGGGTGCCGCCGCCGGGGAAGGTGCCCGGTCCCCCGGTGAAGCCGTCCGGGGGCATGGCCGGGAGGCCCTGGTCGTTGCCGTTGCCGGTGCCCTGGCCGGTGCCGGTGCCCGGGTTACCCGCTCCCGGGGCGTTTCGACCGGGGAAGCCGCCCGGGAAGCCGCCTTGGCCGCCGCCCGGCGGGCGGAAGCCGCGACCGCCGGGTCCGCCGCCGCCGGCGACGGCCGGGCCCGCCGTGACGATGGAGCCGGTGTGCCCCTCCGAGACCGTGGTCAGCGAGTAGGCCAGCGGGCCCGCGAGGGAGGCCGCGAGGCCGAGCCCCGCCGCCCACAGCGCGGCCCGTCGCACCAGCAGCCCGGCGGCCGCGGCCAGGCCCACCACCAGGACCGCCCAGCGCAGCCAGGGCAGGTAGCCCTCGGCGCGGCCGAGCAGGACGTACGACCAGAGGGCCGTCACCGCCACCGTGCCCGCCAGGGCCGCCCGCGCCGCGCGGGTGCCGCGCTCCTCCCAGAGGACGGCGGCCCCCATGGCCACCAGAGCGGCCAGGTAGGGGGCGAGGGCGACGGTGTAGTACTCGTGGAAGATGCCCTGCATGAAGCTGAACACCGCCAGGGTGACCAGCAGGCAGCCGCCCCAGGCCAGGAAGGCCGCCCGGGCCACGGAGTCCAGGGCCCCGGTGGCCCGACCGGCCCGGCGGGTCACCACCAGGCCCGCGACGAGCAGGATCAGGGCGGCGGGCAGCAGCCAGGCGATCTGACCGCCGATGTTGCCGGAGAAGAGCCGGTCGATGCCGGTCTCGCCCCAGCCCCCGCCACCGCCGCCACCCGGCCGGAACGCCTCCGCGGCACCGGCCGCGTCCCCGGTGGTGGGACGGGCCCCGCCGCCCACGCTCCCGATCTCCTCACCGTTGATCCGGCCGAGCCCGTTGTAGCCGAGGGTCAGCTCCAGGAAGGAGTTGTTCTGCGAGCCTCCGATGTAGGGCCGGGAGGCGTCGGGCCAGAGCTCCACCACGGCCACCCACCAGCCGCCCGCGACCACCATGGCCAGCCCCGACAGGAGCAGTTGACCGAGCCTGCGGCGCAGCCGGACCGGCGCGCACACCGCGTACACCAGGGTGAGTGGCGGCAGCACGAGGAAGGCCTGCAGGGTCTTGGTGAGGAAGGCCAGGCCCACGGCGGCACCCGCGGCCACCAGCCAGCCGGTCCGGCCGGCCTCCAGGGCCCGCAGCACGCAGTACACGGCCACCGTGAGCAGCAGGGTCAGCAGGGCGTCCGGGTTGTTGAAGCGGAACATCAGGGCGGCCACGGGGGTGAGGGCGAACACCGCACCGGCGAGCAGCCCGGCGGCCGCGCCGAACTGGCGTCGGACGGCGGCGAAGAGCACGGCCGTGGTGCCCACGCCCATCAGCACCTGCGGGACCAGGATCTGCCAGGACCCCAGCCCGAAGAGCCGGACGGAGAGGGCCATCGGCCACAGGGCGGCCGGGGGTTTGTCCACGGTGATGGAGTTCCCGGCGTCCGAGGAGCCGAAGAAGAAGGCCTTCCAGCTCTCCGAGCCGGCCTGCGCGGCGGCGGAGTAGAAGGAGTTGGCGTAGCCGGAGGCGCTCAGGTTCCAGAGGTAGAGCAGGGCCGTGCCGATCAGGAGGGCGGCCAGGGCCGCACGCTGCCGGCCGGGCCGGGCCGGATCGGCGAGGGGCGGCGGGACGGCGGGGGCGGTGACGGGTACGGCCGTGGTCATCGGTGGTCCTCGGTCTCGGTCGGGCGGGTGGTGGTCGGGAAGACCCAGGCGCGGAAGAGCAGGAACCGCAGCACGGTCGCGGCGAGGTTGGCGGTGATGAGCACGGCCAGCTCGGTGCTGTGGGCGGCGGGGACGGCGGCGGCGTCGAGGGCCGCCAGGGAACCGCTGGTGAGGGTCAGGCCGATGGCGAAGACCAGGAGTCCCTGGGCCTGGTGGCGCAGGGCCCGTTCGCGACCGCGGACCCCGAAGGTGAGGCGGCGGTTGGCGGCGGTGTTGGCGAGGGCGGAGAGCAGCAGCGCGGCGGCGTTCGCGATCTGTGGGCCGGTGCCGAGCCGGAAGAGGGAGTAGAGGGCCAGGTAGCAGAGGGTGGAGAGGATCCCGACGGCGCAGAAGCCGAGGAGCTGGCGGGCCAGTCCGCCGGGAACCCCGGTGAGGGCCCGGTCGCGGGGGTCGTCCCCGAAGGGCCGGGCCAGGCGGTCCAGGGGAAGGCCGCCGGTGGCCAGGGCCCGGCCCACGCGCCAGACCCCTTTGAGGTCCTCGGTGGCGGTGCGGACGAGGTGGACGCTGGAGTGCGGGTCGTCCACCCAGTCCACGGGCACCTCGTGGATGCGGAGTCCGGCGCGTTCGGCGAGGACGAGCATTTCGGTGTCGAAGAACCAGCCGGTGTCCTCGACCAGGGGCAGCAGCCGCTCGGCGACCTCGCGGCGGATGGCCTTGAACCCGCACTGGGCGTCGCTGAAGCGGGCGGCGAGGGAGGAACGCAGGATCAGGTTGTAGGCGCGGGAGATGAACTCGCGCTTGGGGCCGCGGACCACGCGGGCGGAGGGCGCCAGGCGGGTACCGATGGCGAGGTCGGAGTGGCCCGAGATGAGCGGGGCGACCAGCGGCAGCAGGGCGTTGAGGTCGGTGGAGAGGTCCACGTCCATGTAGGCGAGGACGGGGGAGCGGGAGGCCGACCACACGGTCCGCAGGGCCCGGCCGCGGCCCTTGAGCTCCAGCCGGTGGACGCGGACGCCGGGGAGGTCGGCGACGAGTCCGGCAGCGACCTCGGGGGTGCTGTCGGTGCTGGCGTTGTCGGCGACGGTGATCCGGAAGCTGTAGGGGAAGGTGCGGCCGAGGTGCTCGTGCAGTCTGCGGACGCAGGGCTCCAGGTCCTTCTCCTCGTTGTGGACCGGGATGACGACGTCCAGGACGGGCTCGCCGTGTTCACCGGACGTACCGTGCGCGGGGGCCGCCAGGGGCAGCCGGGCCGGAAGGGCCCCGGGGAAGGTGTCGGTGGGCATGGGACGACCTTCGGCGGGGGTGCTGTCACGGCTGTGTGGCGTGCCTGTGCTCGTGCTGTGAGCCGGTGCCGGGGTCCGAGGGCGGGGTGTCCGGATCGTGGCCGACGGCGGGCAGGAGTACGGAGAAGCGGGTCCGGCCCGGAGCGCTGTCGAGCAGGATGCGGCCCTCGTGGGCGGTGATCACGGCCTGGACGATGGCCAGGCCGAGGCCGGTGGAGCCGGCCTGGCGGGAGCGGGAGGCGTCCCCGCGGGCGAAGCGCTCGAAGACGTGGGGGAGCAGTTCGGAGGGGATGCCGGGCCCGTCGTCCTCGATGTCGATGCGCACCGCCGGGATCGGGCCGGTGGACGCGTCCGGGCCGGACAGGGGGGCCCGGCCGGCGGAAGCATCGGGGCCGGCCGTGGGGTCGGCGGTTGTTTCACGTGAAACACGCATGGTTTCACGTGAAACACGGACGGTGACCGTGGTGCGGGGCGGGGTGTGGGTGCGGGCGTTGGCGAGCAGGTTCACGAGCACCTGTTGGAGCCTGGCCTGGTCTGCGGTGACCAGCGGGGATTCCTCGGGGAGTTCGAGGCGCCAGTGGTGGGTGGGGCCTGCCGCGCGGGCGTCGCTGACGGCGTCCACGAGCAGGGGGACCGGGTCGGTGGGAATCCGGCAGAGCGGGCGGCCCGCGTCGAGGCGGGCCAGCAGCAGCAGGTCCTCGACCAGTCCGGTCATCCGGGTGGCCTCGGACTCGATGCGACCGAGGGCGTGCCGGGTGTCGGGGCCGGTCTCCTCCCGGCCGCGTCGGGTCAGCTCGGCGTAGCCGCGGATGGAGGCCAGGGGGGTGCGGAGTTCGTGGCTGGCGTCGGCGACGAAGCGACGGACCCGCATCTCGCTCTCCTGACGGGCGGCGAGGGCCGAACCCACGTGGCCCAGCATGCGGTTGAGGGCGGCCCCGACCTGCCCCACCTCGGTCCGAGGGTCCGCCTCCGCTTCGGGGACCCGTTCCGCTTCGAGGTCCTTGAGCGCCACGTCCCCGCTGTGCAGGGGGAGCTCGGAGACCCGGGTGGCGGTGGCCGCGACCCGGCGCAGCGGCCGCAGGGCCACCGAGACCAGGGCCTGCCCGGCCAGTCCCGCGGCGATCAGCCCGGCCGCGGTGACGCACACCTCGACCAGGATCAGCGTGCTGACCGTCGAACTGACCCCCTCCAGGGGGAAACCGATGAGATAGCTGCCGTCGGGGGCGGTCAGCACCCGGTACCGGCCCAGCTCCGGGAGTTCCACCTCGTCCACGCCGCCCCGGTGCTGCGCGGCGGCCCGGCTCAGCACCTCCTGCTGGGCGGCGGTGAGCGGGGTGCGGTGTCCGAAGTCGGGCCCGTCGGTGGGCACGCTGCGGGCCCCGGCCGTGACCTCTCCCTCCGGGTCCAGCCGCAGTCCGACGGTGCCGAGCGGGGAACCGGGGGTGATCACGAAACCGAGGGCCTCGGGCGTGCCGGGCTTCCCGCCCCGCGCCCCGGGCCCCCGGGAGGCCATCTCCACCGCCGCGACCAGCTGCTCGTCCAACCGGCTCACGAGGTAGCTGCGCAGGGCGAGGGCGGTGACCGTCCCGATCGAGGCGCCGACCACGGCGATCAGCGCCACCGCCGACACCACCAGCCGGGTCCGCAGGGACCACGGTCTGCGGACCCGGAACCGCACCGGCTACTCCCCCGGCTTGATGAGGTAGCCCGCCCCGCGGCGGGTGTGGATCATCGGGCTGCGGCCCGGCCCGGATTCGAGCTTGCGCCGCAGGTAGGAGATGTACAGCTCGACCACGTTGGCCTGGCCCCCGAAGTCGTAGGACCAGACGCGGTCCAGGATCTGGGCCTTGCTGAGGACCCGGCGGGGGTTGCGCATGAGGTACCGCAGCAGCTCGAACTCGGTGGCGGTCAGGTGGATCTCCTGACCGCCCCGGGTGACCTCGTGGCTGTCCTCGTCCAGGGTGAGGTCCCCGACCACCAGGACGGAGTCCCCGCGGGCGGCGGCAGCGGCCCCGGAGCGGCGGATCAGCCCGCGGAGCCGGGCCACGACCTCCTCCAGGCTGAAGGGCTTGGTGACGTAGTCGTCCCCGCCGGCGGTGAGGCCCGCGATGCGGTCCTCCACGGAGTCCTTGGCGGTGAGGAACAGCACGGGCACGTACGGGAGTTCCCGGCGGATCCGGCCCAGCACCGACAGCCCGTCCATGTCCGGGAGCATGATGTCCAGGATCACGGCGTCGGGCCGGAACGCGCGGGCGGCACGGATCGCCCCGGCCCCGTCCCCGGCGCTGCGCACCTCGCAGCCCTCGTAGCGCAGGGCCATGGAGAGCAGTTCGGAGAGCGCGTTCTCGTCGTCCACGACGAGCACCCGGCAGGGCCCGCCATCGGGCCGGACGAGGGCGGTCGGCGCGCTGGTCGTCGTATGCGTGGAAGCGGTCGTCGCGGTCATGGCACCACGCTGGGCGGGCCCGCTGAGATCCGTCTTGCGCTTGTCTGTGAATTGCCTGAGAAACGGCCCGGCCGCCCACGGGACGGGGGTACGCCCACCCGACGGGGTGCCGGCCAGGGCCTTGGCCCGGCTCGGAGCGGCCGGTCAGGCGGTGGGCAGCCCGAAGAGCCGGGCCCCGTTGTCGTGGCAGACCGCCCGCAGCCACTCCTCGCCCAGCTCCAGGCGCGCCAGGGCGTGCAGCTGCTCCTCGTAGCCGTACGGGACGTTGGGGAAGTCCGTGCCGAGCAGGATCCGGTCGCCGAGCGCGGCGAGCCGGGGGCGTTCGGCGGCCGGGAAGGACGCGAGCCGCTCGGCGAAGGCGGTGAAGGCCATGGTGGTGTCGAGCCGCACCCGTGGATGCCGCTCGGCGAGGTCCAGGAACTCCCGGTACTCGGGCATCCCCATGTGGGCGATGACCAGCGGAAGCCCCGGATGCCGGGCCAGCAGGGAGGCGATCGGACCGGGGCCGGTGTGCTTCCCGGGCGCGGGGCCCGAGCCGCAGTGGATCACCGTGGGCAGTCCCGCCTCGGCGAGCAACCCCCAGACCGGGTCGAGGAGCGGGTCCCCGGGGTCGTACCCGCCCACCTGCACGTGCGCCTTGAAGACCCGCGCCCCGCCCTCGACGGCCGCCCGGACGTAGCGGACCGCGTCCTCCTCCGGGAAGAAGGTGGCGGTGTGCAGGCAGTCGGGGGTGCGGTCGGCGAACCCGGCGGACCAGGAGTTCAGCCAGGCGGCCATGGCGGGCTTGTGCGGGTAGAGCATGGCGGTGAAGGCCCGGACCCCGAACCGGCGCAGCAGCTCGACCCGTTCCTCCTCGGCCCGCCGGTAGGTGATGGGCCAGGCCGTCCCGGTCAGCGGGCCGGCGGAGTCGAAGTACTCCCACACCTTGTCGAGGACCCGCCGGGGCATGAAGTGCGTGTGCACGTCGACCAGTCCGGGGAGCCCGAGGGCCCGGGTGAACTCCCGGACGGCCCGGACGGTCCGTTCCGTCCCCGCCGCCGAGTCCGGCCCGTCCCCCTCGGCGGGGGCATCCGGTGCCGGCTCGTGGCGGGGCTCCGGGTCGTGGTCGGATCCGGTGCCGTGGTCGGGGTGCTCAGTCCTGGCGCACAAAGCCGTGGCTCCGCTCGACCGTGCCGATGTGCAGGGTGTAGCTGTCGTACCACTCGGCGCGGCCCTGCCGCTGCGCCTCACGGTGCTCCAGGTCGGACCGCCAGGCGGCGAGGGCCGACTCGTCCCGGAAGTAGGCCACGGTGATGGACACCCCGCCGGGGGTGGCGGCGTTCTCGTGCCCCAGGTAGCCGGGGACCGCGGCGACCCGTTCGGTCATGCGGCGGGAGGTCTCCGCGTACGCGGCGCCCTCGGCGGCGGGGCCGCGGACGGAGGTGAAGACCGCCATCACATAGGGCGGTTCGAAGGCGGGAAGGGGGCGGTTGCTCATGGCCCCACCCTCCGCCGGGCCCTCGCCCGCTGTCCACGGGGAACCGGCCCGTCCGCCGGAAGGGATCCAAGATTTGACCTTCGCCCGGACCGCTCCCGGCCCCCGTCCCCCGCCGGGCGGGCGGCCCTCCTCCGTACGGTCAGAGCGCCCGCCCCGCTCAGAACAGCCCCTCCTGGGCCTCCCGTCGACCACCCGGCGGGCCCGGCACCGGCGACATCGACACCGTGGTCGCCGCCGCCGGAGGGGCCGCGACCAGCACCCAGCCGGCCAGCCGTCGCGCGTCCACCACCAGTCCATCCGCGAAGTGCAGGTCCGGCCCGGCCACTCCGGCCAGCTCCCCCCGGATCACGGCCCCGCCGGTCAACCCCTCCGCGACCGCCCGCGGCACCGGCAGCCGGTCCAGCCCGAACAGGGCGGAGTGGTCCACCGCCTCTCCCGGCAACGGCTCCAGCGACTCGGCCCAGCCGGGCAGCGCCAGGGACCGCGCGTGCAACTCCAGCACCTCGGCGGCCCGCTCCGGCCATGGCGGCAGCACCGCCCGCACGGCCCTCTTGTGGGCGTACGGGATCCGGTCCGGCACGCCCAGCGCCGCCCGCAGCAGCTCCTCGGTGCGCCGCGCCGCCATCAGCGGTCCCCGACCCAGCCAGCCGTAGGCCACCGCGCCCTGCTCCCGGAGCCGGGCCGGCCCCCGCTCCTCGGCGGTGATCCCGACCTTGACCATCCCCGGCCCGAACCACGCCAGGTACACCCGGTAGGTCCGCGGGTCGGCCGCGTTGGTGTCCGCGGCCACGGAGAAGGACCGGTCGAGCCGCGCGCATTCCGCGCACTGCGCCGAGCCCGCCCGCGCCGCGACCTCGGCGGCCGTCGGACACGGCGTGTGCCGCCCGCCCCGCCGCACGCCCAGGCACCGCCGCTCCCCCTCGGCGGCGAAGGCGAGGGCCAGCCCACCGGGCAGCGGGCTGCGGCGCTCGCCGCGCCCCGGGCCCCCGTACCAGCCCAGCGCCGGTACCGAACCGCTCCAGCTCACACCCGTGCAACGCCACATGCGCCCACCGTAGGTCCCGGCCCCGACACCCCCGCCTGATCCGGCCGGATCGCACCGGGCCCCGCCCGCGACGGCCGGTACCCCTCCCGGGCCCGGGCACCGGCCCCACGGCCTCAGAGCCGCGGGGGCACCGGACGTTCGAAGAAGGTCTCCAGCACCACCGTGGCCTGCGTCCCGCTCACGCCCTCGATCGCGTACAACCGCCGCAGCACGTCCTGGAGCCCTTCGGTGGTGGCCGAGCGGACCTTCACGAGCACGGCGGCCGATCCGGCGATGACGTGCGCCTCCTGGATCTCGGGGATCGCCTCGAAGGCCGCGCCCGAATCCCCCATCCAGACCGAGGAGTCCACCATCACGAAGGCCAGTACCCCGCGCCCGAGCGCCGCCGGATCCACGTCCACCGTGGTCCGGCGGATCACCCCGCGTTCCCGCAGCTTCCGCACCCGCTCGTGGGCCGCCCCCGCGGAGAGGCCCACCGCCCGCCCGAGGGCCGCGTACGCCTGACCGGCGTCCTCCTGGAGCAGGGCCAGCAGCGCCCGGTCGGTCTCGTCCACGTCCCGCACCCCTTCTCGAAGATCCTTGCGGAGACCGTATCCCATCCTGCAAGGTGAAGAAGAAACCGAACTCCATTCGGTCCACAGCGCTTCAGGGGGTTCCATGTCCGCCATCGCCGACCCGCACCTGTACGAGATCCTGGACGACCGCTTCCGCACCGGACGCTGCGCCAACGGCGACATGCGCCTGGAGCGCCTCCACGGGGACTGCCGCTGGGCCGAGGGCCCCCTCTACCTCCCGGCCTGGGGCCAGCTGATCTGGAGCGACATCCCCGCCGACCGCATGCTCCGCTGGGACGAGGCCACCGGCGCGGTGAGCACCTTCCGCTCCCCCGCCGGACACAGCAACGGCAACACCCTGGACCGCGAGGGCCGCCTGATCACCTGCGAGCAGGGCAACCGCCGGGTGACGCGCACCGAACCGGACGGCTCCCTCACCGTCCTCGCCGACCGCTTCGAGGGCCGGCGCCTCAACAGCCCGAACGACGCGGTGGTCCGCTCCGACGGCTCCATCTGGTTCTCCGACCCCGACTTCGGCATCACCAGCGACTACGAGGGCCACCGCGCCGAGCCGGAGATCGGCGGCTGCCACGTCTACCGCGTCGACCCCGCCACCGGCCGGGTCACCCTCGCCGCCGACGGCTTCGCGGGCCCGAACGGCCTGGTCTTCTCCCCCGACGAGCGCCGCCTCTACGTCTCGGACACCCGCGCCGGCCACATCCGCGCCTTCGAGGTCGGCCCGGACGGCGAGCTCAGCGGGGACCGCGTCTTCGTCGAAGCCCCCGCGGACGGCCGCAGCGCCTTCGACAACATCCGCTTCGACGACGCCGGCCGCCTGTGGGTGGCCGCGATGGAAGGGGGCGTCCACTGCTACGCCCCCGACGGCACCCTCATCGGCCGCATCCGCGTCCCGGAGCCCGTCTCGAACATCGCCTTCGGCGGCCCGAAGAACAACCGCCTCTTCATCACCGCCACCACCTCGCTCTACTCCCTGGTGCTCTCGGTGACCGGCCTCCCGCGTCCACAGGCCCTGACTCACGAAGAAGGCCCCGGACTCTCGTCCGGGGCCTTCTTTGCTGTGCACTCGGCAGGATTCGAACCTGCAACCTTCTGATCCGTAGCTCTACAGAGACCGGTCAGCGCCGGTCATTCCGGCCGCTTCCCGGCCGCTGAAGCCTGCCACGGGTCAGCGCGGGTTGCTGTGGTTGCGGTACGCGGCTGCTGTATGGGCACCCACTCGGCCCAACGCGGCGCCGCTAGCCCAGGATCAAGCCGTGGGGGCCCGATGTCACGTGCAGCAACTGATTTTTCACTATGGGCATCTTTACCTGATCTGTTGATCTAGCCTCCTGGCAAGGAGCGGAGCGCCGCGAGGCACGCCAGCGGGGAGGGCTAGAGCGCGTGGGTCGTATCGAGGCGGTGAACGACGACACCTTCACCGCTTGCATGGAGCAGCTCCAAGAGGGCTATGTCGCGGCTGTAGCGGCCACTGCCGGCTGCGCCATGGAGTCTGTCAGACGCGACATCTATGGTATGGATGCGTTGCTTGTGCGTCCTCCCGAACATGTCGGCAAGCAGGAGGTCAGTGTGTTCGCGCAGTTGAAGAACACGACGACACTCCGTCCTGACCCGGAGAAGAGCACCTTCGGCTACCAGTTGAAGAAGCGTGAGTACTTCGACCGGCTGGCACTCAAGCGCAAGGACCCAAAGGCGATCCTGATCGTCATGGCGACCTCGGTCAGGCAGGCTGACTGGACCACAGCGCACCACGATCGGCTCGAAGTCAGTCACTGCTGTTACTGGGTCTCACTTGAGGGGCAGACAGCCAAAGAGGGCGTCGAGAGCCCGACTGTCAAGATCCCAACGGCTAATATCTTCGACGCCAACGCGCTCACCAACATTCTCGACAAGCTGGATCGGGGTGAATCACTCAATGAATGTTCATGACGACGTATTCATTCCCGAGCACGTAGATCCAAACAAGCTCGCCCTCCTCCTCGAAGAGGTCGGCTGGAAATTTGTCGGCGGAAGAGACGGATCCTACGGAAGGTACGCTCCGCCACAAAATGCAAGAGCCGCAGAAACTCTTCTACTGCCACTGGATGGCGAAGCCCCAGAATTTTCGTTTCTCATGGATGCCGCACTTCGGCAACTCTCCGAGGATAGGGATCTATGGATTCGAACCATCTCACCCCGCCTTGCCACCAACATCGCCGACGAGTTTAAATTCCGAAAGGAATCATCTGCCCCGAGTGGACTCATCGCCTGGCGGGCGGGTGAGCAGCTCATCTCTTCGGCGCGACGCACGCTTCTCGCTGGAGCAAAATCCTACGTGGCGCCCATTCGGCACTACAGCAACAAATTCGGCCAGTTCGCCAATAGATATCTCGACTCCATCTTGATGGGGCAAACGGCCCCCGGTAGCTACATCGTAACCGCATACGCTCAGGCCGATTCCGCCGTCCCAATTCACGGCGGCATAAAGTCGTCGCCCGACCTCGTGGGTTCCAACGTTGCACAGTCGCGGCAGGTCAGCCTAGCTGTGATGAAGGCAGTGGAGGCAACCGTAGAAGCGGTTGAGCACTATCGCGGCCACAACTCCATGGCCGGTTTCGAACAGGGTGTCCACAACGGGGTTTCCTACGAGATGGCTACAGCCTTGATGGGAATGGCAGCAAACTCCGACGGCGCAGACATCTCTATCGACCTAAACCCGGCGCTACCCACTCCAGGCCTGAGGTCTTCGGTTCGTTTTGACCTCAAGGGGAGCGACGCACCCATCCTGGAAAAGGCGGCAAATGCCCTCGTTGAGCACGGGCCTGCCGAAATGGCGGTAATTTCCGGGCGAGTGCACCTACTCGCCAAAAAAGTCGCGGGAAGCCCAGGAGTGTTTGGGGTTGAGTCACTTTCCGGTAGCCAGCCTAAGAAAGTCCGCGTCCGTCTAGCCGAAGAGGATGATTATCACGAGGCCGTTCGCGCTCACGACGAGGACTTGGTGATCCGGGTAAGCGGCAACCTGGAGCGCGAAGGAACGCTGAATTGGCTTTATAACGCCAGGGTGGTCGAGACATTGGGGCCGATCGAGTATCTGATCCAGCGACCTGGGCGCATTAACCGGCAACCTGATGCCCAACTTGGTTTGTTCGAAGACGGTGGAGATAGCTGAGCCAGATACTGCCCGGAGGACACCGTCACCTCGCACCGCTGTCATCCCGTCTGCCGTCGACCCACACGGAGTGATAGCGGGGCAGGCTTCTGGGGCCCAGGTGGAGCGCCCCGCTGGACGAACGACCTGGGCCCCAGAAGCCTGGTCTGCTATGGCTTGCCTGGGTCGACGGCAGACGGGATGACAGCCCCCACCCTCACCACGAACCGGCCCGCGGACGCACGACGGGCCCCCGGCATCCCGGAGCCGGAGCGCCCCCGCCGGAGGCATCTGTCTTGACCGTCGGCCAGCCGATCGGAGCGGCGTCCTCCATCAAGCCCCTCAGCCAATTGGCGCGCGGCCGGCGCCCCGGGCTGGAGCGGGGCGCAGACAGGAGCGCAGGCCCGGGGCGACGGGCGCGCGACGCCGCCTTGGGCGGCGGAAGCGCCCTTGATGAGGTAGGGAAACCTGTAACAGGTCGCCGCGGCGTCGCCCGTCACCGCCCAGGATGGGCACCCGGCTGATGGGGCGTCTCCCGGACGAGCCGACTGGTGAAGCCTCGGTGGCGCAGCCGCTCGTAGGCCGCCGTGACCGGGGCAGGGACCTGCTGGCTGATCATGAAGCCCTGATCGGGGTAGACCAGGAGCCGCTGCAAGGCGCCCACGAGCATGTCGATGACCAGGCGGGCATCCCCGATCGAGTCGACGTACTCCGGCAAGGTCATCGGGCTGGACGCGCTGACGATCTCGATGTCGGGCCACAGCTTCCGGGCCGTGGCGTAGGCGCGGCGCTCCTCGTAGGGCTTGCTGACCAGGAGGACGGAGGACACCTCGACGCCCGCGTCCTCCAGAAGCTCCCGCGAGAAGCGGATGTTCTCACCCGTGTTCCGGGCCCGGGTCTCCACCAGGACTACCGGGCCGGGGACGCCCAGCTCCAAGGCCCTCTCGCGGTAGTGGACGGCCTCGCCCCGAGGCATTCGTTCGCGCGTGGTCGGGCTGCTGGCTCCGGTGAAGACAATCAAGGGGGCCATGCCGCGCTTGTAGAGGTGGACTGCCGCGTCGGCCACGCCCAAGTCGTGACTCCCGAGACCGATCACCACCGAACAGGGCTGCGGGGCATGGCCCATCTGGTGGTAGTCCCAGATGAGCTGGGTGTCAGCCCAGTCCTGTGTCGAGGTCACTCCTGGCCTTCCCTGTCCTTCGCCGAGTCGGGCACCTGGAAGTCGTACTCCCAGGAGAAGCGCGAGGCCGCGTGCACCCCGAGGGCGAATTCGACCACGGTGCCGTCGGCGGTGCGGGTCGTTCGGTGCAGCTCGACCACCGGTTCGCCCGGAGGAAGCTGCAGGAGCTTCACCTCGTCGGCCGTGGGAACGCGGGCGAAGATCCGCTCCTTCATGTGGTCGATCTCGTAGCCCGCGTCGTACAGCACCCGGAAGCCACCGCCGCGGCCTGCGGGACCCGGCGTCGGGTCGACCAAGCGGGTGCCCTCGACGTGCTCCGGACGGTAGTAGCTCGTCAGCGTGTGGGTCGGCTGATCGCCTTCCTTGACGAGCCGAGCTCGGGCATAGAGCTGGGCGCCGGCGGGGAGTCCGTGTGCTGCTGCGGCCTCTGGCGGCGCTTCGACAAGGCTCACCGACTGGGTCTGCTCGTTGCGGCGGTACGCCCGCCCTGAGGCCACGCGGTCCGCGATGAAGGCGACTTCGTCTCCGTCGCGCCACTTGGCCTTGTCGTAGCGGGCGATGCCGAGGCGCTTCAGCGGGACCTGCTCCCGAACGACGGTGCCGTGGCCGCGAGACGAGGTGACCAGCCCTTCCGTTTCGAGCGCCTTGTAGGCGGCGTTCACGGTGGCCTTGGAGCCTTCACCGGCCTCGACCAGATCCCTGATGTGCGGCAAGCGCTCACCCGGGGCGTACTCGCCCTTCCTGATCCGGTCAGCCAGCTTGTCGGCCAGCTCTCTCCACTTCGGCGCCATCTCGACCTCTCTTGTCGGCCTCAAGTCAAACACAGTCCTAGGACTGTTGACAGTCCTAGGACTGCGCTGCACTATCTACTCAAGCGCTCGCAGTCCTAGGACAGCGAGTAGTTGAGGCCCTTCTTTGGGCTGCTCCGACAACGCTGGAGGTAGTGATGCCGTCGTTCAAGGTGGACACGTCGACCGCGGTGGTGTTCGTGGCCACGGCCCCCGTTCCCAAGCTCGTGAGCAAGCAGACCGGTGAACGTGCTATGGACCGGGAGACCGGTGCGGGCCTGTCGACCGTGGGGCTGCTGATCTCGGACGAGGGGGAGGGAAACCTCTACCAGGTGACCGTTCCGGAGACCGGCCTCCCGGAGGGCCTGATGCCGGGTACCCCGGTCTCGGTGATCGGGCTGAAGGCTCGGGACTGGGAGAACACGTTCAACGGCCAGACCCGGCACGGGATCTCCTTCCGCGCCGTCGCCGTGACGCCGGTCGGGGTCTGACCATGACGGACCCGTCGACGTTATGGGAGGTCGGCCTCCCCCTCGCCGGGGCCGGTGGCCTCGGCATCGCGAAGTACCGGGCCCCACGGGTCTTCTGGACCCTGGTCGGGCTCCCGATCGCACAGGCACGGCTCGCGATGACCTACCACTCCACCATGGACGTGTGCGGGCTGACGGTACAGCCGTCGCGGTTTCGGTCGTTCGTGGTCCGCACCGTCGCCCGTCGCAACGACGTGCAGCCGGTCCCGCCGAAGATCCGTCGGGTGCGGGGCTCATCGACCGGGATGCGGGTCACCCTGCGTCTCCCGGCGGGGTTGGAGCCCGCCGACGTGGCCGCCGCCTCCGAACGGCTCCGGCACGCCTGGGGCGTCCACTCGATCAACGTCGTCGAGATCAAGCCCGGGTTCGTGGAACTGCGGATGACCGGTTACGACGTATTACGCCGGGTGAAGCTGCCCCACCGGGCCCCTGAAGGGCTGCTCAGAGTCCCGGTCGCGCTCCGCGAGGACGGCACCGCCTACGTCCGGGACTACCTCAAGGTGCCTCACGCGCTGACGCTCGGCGCCAACCAGTCGGGCAAGTCGATGTACCAGCGGAACCTGATCGCCGGACTCGCCCGGCTCCCGGTCGCGCTGGTCGGTATCGACTGCAAGCGCGGTGTGGAGCAGCGTGGTTACGCACCCCGGCTCTCCGCCCTCGCGGTCACACCCGCCGAGGCGTCCGGGCTCCTGGACGCCCTGGTGGGCGAGATGGAAGACCGCTTCGACCTCCTCAGCGAGCATGGAGCCGCGGACGTGTGGACCCTGCCCGAACGGGTCCGCCCCGTCCCGGTCGTGGTCCTGGTGGACGAGGTCGCGGAGCTGTTCCTCATCGCGAGCAGGAAGGACGAGGAGCGTCGGGACCGGATGGTCACGCAGATGATCCGGCTCGGTCAGATGGCCCG
Organism: Streptomyces sp. NPDC097619; assembly: GCF_040302735.1. Lineage (NCBI taxonomy): Bacteria > Bacillati > Actinomycetota > Actinomycetes > Kitasatosporales > Streptomycetaceae > Streptomyces > Streptomyces sp. NPDC097619. The sequence goes on from NZ_JBEOSD010000128.1 coordinate 20,064, forward strand.
TGCCGCCGGGATCTACCTGGAGGTCTGCGGGCAGCGCTTCGGCTCCGACCTGGGCAAGGGCGCCACCACGCTCCGGGCCCAGCTCACCGGGCGGGTGGTGCACCGCGTCAACGACAAGCAGACAGCGGACATGGGCCTGGGCGACATCGCCCCCGATGCGGTCTCGGCCGTGACGACGATCCCGGCTGACCGGCCCGGCGTCGCGGTGGCCGGAGACTCCTCCGGCGGCTGGTCCCGCATCCGCACCCCCGCCCTCAGTGCTTCGAAGGCCGCGGCGATCTGTGCCCGGTACGCGGATCTCACCCCGCACATCCCGGCCCTGGCGCCGTACCGGCCCGCCGTCCCGGTCCACACGGCCGGGAGCCCGCCGGTGGTGACGCCGGTCCCCGCCACGGAGTGACGCTCCTCCCCCTTCGGTCGGCGTGACCGCATCACGCCAGGTCCCTACCCGACCCATGCCCGAAAGGAAGGTGACCCCGTGTCCCGCTCCGTCCGCCTGGACGCCGTGCTCGTACAGGCCGTCATCGCCGGAGCCCTCTCCTTCGCCCACCTCCACGACTTGGCCGAAGCGGCCGGACAGACCGGCTGGAAGGCGTGGGCCTACCCGGTCAGCGTGGACCTGCTGCTTGTCGCGGCCTGGCGCCGGATGCGTACCGACGCGGGCAACCGGGACGCCTGGCTGTGGTTCGCCATCGCCCTCGTGGCCTCACTGGGTGCCAATGTCGCCACCGCCGGGCTCCTGGACATGGACTCGGTCCCGCCGTGGCTGCGGATCCTCGTTGCCGGATGGCCTGCCATCGCCTTCCTCGGCGGCACGCTCCTGGCGCACTCGCAGACGCCGGACCCCACACCCGACGTACCGGCCGAACCGGATCCAGCACCCGAACCGGAGGTGAACCTCACGGTCGAACGAGCCCCGGACCCGGTCCCCGAGTTGACCCCGGCCCCCACCCGGAAGGAACCCGAAGCGGAACCCCCGACCCCGCCCTTCCGGCCCCCGGCCTCCCCGACCACGGCATCAGTGCCGCCCGCCCTGCTCGACCACGCCCGGAAGATCGCGGATTCGCACCGGGCCCGGACCGGGACGGCGATCGACGCGGCCACCCTGCGCAGCCGCCTCGGAGTACCCGCCGCTCTGGCCGACTCCATCGCCGTCCAGCTCACCTGATCCGAAAGGGGAACTGTGCGTCCGAACCGCTTCCACAACATCGTCCGCTTCGGACCGGTCCACGTCGGAACCCACCACGACGGCCGCGGCCGTACCCGGCACACCGCCGTGTGCACCGCTCCCGGCTGCGACTTCTCCGCCGACTACCCCACCCGCGCGGGCGCCGAACTCGCCGCCCGGACACACCGCTGCAAGGCATGAGAGGAGACACCGTGCTCAACCCCAAGTACCCGCGACCGGACACCTACGTCCCGCTCCAGCAGCCCGTCCCCGATCACCCCACGGCCCCAGCCCCCGTCCCGGCACCGGCCCGCACGCCGGTCCCGCTCGCCCCCGCCCGGGCCACGGTCCAGCTCACCCCCGGGACCGCCGTCGCCCTGGTCGCCACGGGCGCGGGACTGGTCCTGGTCGTCGGCACCGTCCTGGTCTCGCTGCTGCTCGCGGTCGCCGTCACCGCGGCGTCCGTCACGGTCTGCGCCGTCGTTCTCCGCTCGCTCCTGAACTCCTCCAACCGCCGCTGAAGGGAACTCTCATGGGCCTGTTCCGCCGCAAGACGAACGACTCCGCCCCGGCCGACCCGCAGATGACCGAGCTCGGCCGGGAGTACGCCAATGCCCGGCGCCACGGCGACCGCAAGACGATGAAGAAGATCCAGCGGGAGATCGAGAACAGCGACGCGGACCTGACCGCCTTCGCCGACGGGGCCGGCGCCTACGACGCGATCCCGCCCGGCTACTCCAAGCCCCGCCGCAACCGCCGCCGCTGAACCGGCACCGGGACGGCCAACAACCGCCAAGAAGTCCGCCGTCCCGGCGCCGTGCTCCTGCCCGAACCAACGATCCGGAAGGAAGCACCATCATGGCCCAGCACACTCTTGCCCGGGGACGCGTCTGCCCCGACTGCGACGGCTTCCCCGTCGTCCACATCACCACCGGCACCACCGCCCCCGGCGGGGGACGGAACACGCTCGCCGCCACCTGCCCGGCCTGCCACGGCACCGGCACCCGGTCCACCCGCACCACGACCGCGGGGGTGTCGGCGTAGTGGGGATCTCCAACCTCAAGAACGAGGTCGAGACCACGTGGCCGGTCCAGAACGAACGGGGAATCCCCGGACCCTCCTTCGACACGAACGGCACCCCCCAGCGGAGGCACCGGTAGTGACGGACTCCCCCGCCGTGGCGGGCCTGGACCCGGCCACCCTGGGCGACCTGCTCAGGGTGGCCGGGTCCCCCGGCTTCGACCGCCTCCACGAACAGATCCGCCGCACGGGCGGATGCACCGCGCCCGTCCGCCTCTCCGGCGGCACCAAGCTCCTCGACCCGGGCACCGGCACCGTCGTCCACGCCTACACCACGGACTCCGAGCCGGGCGGCGTGCTCCGCGTCGCGTGCGGCAACCGTCGCGCCTCCCGCTGCCCGTCCTGCGCCTGGACCTACGCGGGCGACACGTACCACCTGATCCGCGCCGGACTCGTCGGCGCACCCGACAAGGGCACCCCCAGCACCGTCCGCGACCACCCCCGGGTCTTCGCCACCCTCACAGCCCCCTCCTTCGGTCCCGTCCACAACCGTCCCGGAACCCGGCCCTGCCGCTGCGGCACCCTTCACCCCGAAGACGCGCCCGAACTCGGCACCCCCCTCGACCCGGACCGCTACGACTACGCCGCGGCCGTCCTCTGGAACAACCACGCCTCCGAGCTGTGGCGCTACTTCACGATCTATCTCCGCCGAGAGATCGCCGCCCGCGCCGGACTGACCCAGAAGGCTGCCCGCGAACAGTCCAAGGTCTCCTTCGGAAAGGTCGCGGAGTACCAGAAACGTGGGGCGGTCCATTTCCACGCCGTGATCCGCTTCGACGGACCGGACGGCCCCCATACCCCGCCGCCGCCCTGGGCCACCCTCGGCCTCCTCACCGACGCCATCAGGGCCGCCGCGGCCCGCGCCCGCGTCACCGTCCCGGCCCGGCCCGACCATGGCGTCGACCAGGACCTGACCCTGCGCTGGGGTGACCAGCTCGACGTTCAGCCCATCGGCGCCTTCGGCCGAGGCGAAGACCTCACCGAACAGGCCGTGGCCTCCTACGTCGCCAAGTACGCCACCAAGGCCGCCGAGACAACGGGCACCGTGGACCACCCGGTGGGCAACAAGGAAGCCCTGGTCCTCCTCGGTGTCCCCGAACACCCTCGGCGCCTGATGGAAGCCTGCATGGACCTCGACCGGGCGTACCCGGACCGGCGCCTGCGGGCCTGGGCCCACATGCTCGGCTTCCGCGGCCACTTCTCCACCAAGTCCCGCGCCTACTCGACCACCCTCGGGGCGTTACGGCAGGTCCGCGCCGACTACCGGGCCGCCCAACAGCGCGCCGCCCTGGGGCTGCCCGACCCCGACGAGAATCCGGAAGCCACCCTCCTCGTGATCGCCCAATGGTCCTACGCGGGCCACGGCGCCACCCCCGGCGAATCCTGGCTCGCCTCGAACGTCCGCCGGGACCTCCAGTACAACCGCGAACACGCCCGCGAGATCCGAGCCGAACTGGAAGGCACCGACCGATGAACACGACCGTCATCAGCCCGAAGTGGCTCACCACGGCAGAGGTCGCCGTGTTGCTCCGGTTCGGGTTGTCCAAGACCAAGATGCTGATCCTGGAGGGGGAGATCCGCTCGGTGAAGGTCGGGCGCAACCGCCGCATCCTGCCCTCCTGGGTGGACGACTACGTGGCGCGGGTGACGGCCGACCCCGAGGGATGGTCCGCATGACCGGGAAGCGCCCCAATGGGGAAGGGTCCATCTACCCGTACAAGTCCGGGTACGCCGCGTACGCCTGGGTGGACACGCCGGACGGCAAGCGCAAGCGGCAGTACGTGTACGGCAAGACCCGGGAAGAGGTCCACGACAAGTGGATCAGCCTGCACGCGGCAGCGAAGAAGGGGCCCGTCGCCACCCGGCACCGACGCTCTCGGCCTTCCTCGGCTACTGGCTCGCCGAGATCGTGAAGCCCAACCTGGCGCCGCTGTCGTACGTGTCCTACGAGGGCTACGTCCGGCTGTACATCGCTCCGCACCTGGGCGCCAAGCGGCTGGACAAGCTCACGGTCCGCGATGTCCGGGCGTGGCTGAACCGGCTCGCGGAGGTCTGCCAATGCTGCGCGCAGGGCAAGGACCGGCGTCGGCGGGTCCCTCGTTGCTGCGCCGCCGGGGAGTGCTGCGCGTCCGTGCCGTCCCGGCGGCTCGTCCAGGGGGCCAGGGACGCCCTGCGGGCCGCCCTCACCCACGCCGTCCAGGAGGAGGAGATCGGGAAGAACGTCGCCTCGCTCGTGACCGTGCCCAAGCCCCGGCGGAAGCGCGTCAAGCCGTGGTCCGTCTCGGAGGCCGGTGGCTTCCTGGCCGATGCCGCGGCCCGGGACGACCACCTGTTCGCGGCCTGGGTCCTGGTGCTCTGCCTCGGCCTGCGCCGCGGTGAGGTGCTGGGCCTCACCTGGGACGCCATCGACTTCGAGGCCGGCGAGCTGTACGTGGGCCGACAGATCCAACGGGCGGGCAGGCAGATCCTGCACCGGGAGACCAAGACGGAGGACTCGGACGACTACCTGCCGCTGCCCGCCCTGTGCCTGAGGGCGCTCCGGATCCGGCGCGCACAGCAGCTGGGCGACCGCAAGGCGGCCGGGGAGCTCTGGCAGGACGGCCGCGG
>NZ_JBEOSD010000129.1:0-24651 GCF_040302735.1 Streptomyces sp. NPDC097619
TGGGGACGACGGTCGTCGTCCCGCCCACCGGGCCGTTCCCGTGCCGGGGTGCCGGGGTCATTCCACGCGGGTCTCGGCGGGAGCGTCCTCGTCCCCGGGGAGGTGGACGTCGCCGACGGCCACGTTCACCTCGACCACCTGGAGTCCGGTGGTGCGTTCCACGGCCACGATGACGTTCTCGCGGACCTCGCGGGCCACGTCGGGCACGGACACCCCGTACTCGACGACGAGTTCCACGTCGATCGCCGCCTGACGCTCCCCGACCTCGGCCTTGACCCCTCGGGCCACGTTGGGGCGACCGCCGGGCACCCGGTCGCGGACGGCCCCGAGCGTCCGCGACAGGCCGCCTCCCATGGCGTGGACCCCGGGCACCTCCCGGGCCGCCAACCCCGCGATCTTGACGACCACCACGTCGGCGATCGTGGTGCGGCCGCGGGTGCCCGCCGGTTCCGCCACCTCGGTGTGCCCCGGGGTGCGGGCCGGTGCGGCGGTCCGGGCGGGGGCCGCGCCCGCGGGGCCGGCGGGACGCTCCCGCAGGCTCGTGCGCACCGTGCCGGGCGGGGTTTCCTGCAGCGTGTTCATGACCGGCTCTTCTCCTGCTCTCCTGCGGGGATACCAGCTGGTTTCTACCGTTCGGCAGGGGTTCCGAAGGGTTCGACACCCCCGCCGAGGTGCCGGGGGCACTCCGGTGACCTCCGCCGGACCGGGCGAACGGGCGAACGGGAATCCGGATCCGCCGCCCGTGACGAAAGCCCTTCCGGGGCCGTCAGGACGGTGGAGGCTGGAAGGAGCCCGTGTGAGTGCTCGATGGGACCCCGGGAGCGGGGACGGGTCCGGGGCGGGTGACGCCCTGCTGGCCGTCCGCGCGGCGGAAGGCGACGAGGAGGCGTTCGAAGTGCTCGTCCACCGGCACGGCGCGGCGGCGCTCCGGCTCGCGGAGCGGCTGCTCGGCGACCGGGCCGAGGCGGAGGACGCCGTCCAGGACGCCTTCGTCGGCGCCTGGCGCAGACTGCCGGAGTTCCGGGGCGAGGCCGGGTTCGGGAGCTGGTTGCACCGCATCGTCACCAACCGGTGCCTGAACCTGCTGCGGGCCCGCAGGCCCGCGGCGGACCTGGACGCCGTGCCCGAACCGGCCGCGCCGGAGCACCAGGTCTCCCCCGCGCGCGCCGCCGAGTCCCAGGCCGCGGCCCAGGACCTGGGCCGCGCGATGGGCTCCCTCTCCGCCGAGCAGCGGGTCTGCTGGGTGCTCCGCGAGGTGGAGGGGCTGCCCTACGAGGCCGTGGCGGCGGCGGTGGGGATCAGCCAGGAGGCGGTCCGCGCCCGCGTGTTCCGGGCCCGGCGGGTACTGACGGAGGCGATGGCGGCATGGCGATGACGGATCCCCGGGAGGAGCGTTCCGGCGCGACGGAGCCGGTGGAGGTGCTGGCCTGCGGCCGGGATCTGGCCGCCCTGTGGGACGGGGCGGGCGAAGGGGCGCGTCCCGAGACGGGGCGCCCGGGCGGGTCGGTGGATCCGCACGCCCGGGACTGCCCGTACTGCGCCGCCGCCCTGGCGGACCTGGCGCGGTTGCGGGCGGCCGCGCTGGCGGCGGTCCCCGTTCCGGGCGGGGAACCGGATCCGGCACTGGTGACGGCCCGGGTGATGGAGGCGGTCCGCTCGGAGCTGCGCCCCGGGCGAACCTTGCCGCTCGGCGGGGCCGAGGGCTGCTGGATCCACGAGGCGGTGGCCGCGCGGTCGCTGCGGGCCGCGGCGGAGGAGGTGCCGGGGGTGCGCGCCGGGAGCTGTCGGGTGGATCCGCCGGCCGGTCGGGGCGGAGCGGCGGGGCGGGGACCGGTGGGGGTCCGACTGGAGGTGACCGTGGAGTACGGGCGGGACCTGCCTCAGGTGTGCGGGGCGGTCCGGCGGGCGGTGGCGGGAGCGGCGGACCAGCGGTTGGGGTTGTCCGTCGCGGGGCTCGACGTGGCCGTCGTGGACCTGCACGAGCCGCCGGGGCCCACCCGGCGGAGCCCTTCCGGGGAGGGCGCGGAGTGAGGGCGGGACGAGGGGACGCGGTCGCCGGGGCGGTGGCGGAGGCGGTCCTGGCGGTACCCGGCGTGGCCTGTCTCAAGCCGGGGCTGCGCGGACTGCTGCGGTCGGTCCTGCCGTCGGGAGCGACCGCGGCACGGCCGGCGGACGGCGCGGGTTCCGTACGGCACCCCCCGCGCGGCGGGTCGGATTCCCCCGGGGCGGAGGCGGGTGGACAGCTCACGGAGGTGCCGTCGGGGACGGTCCGGGCGGCCGTGCGCCTGGAGTCCGACGCCGCCGGGAGGGTCGTCCGCGTGCACGTGTTCCTCTTGGCCCGGCACGGGGAGCGGGCCGCGGACGTGGCGGGACGGGCCCGGGCGGCGGCGGCCGGAGCCGCCGCCGTCCCGCTGTCCGCCGTGGAGGTGACGGTGGCCGGGATCGTCTGAGCCGTCGGGGCGGCGGGGGTCAGAAAGGCGGCGGGCAGGTGATGAGCAGCCACAGGGCCAGCGACCAGACGCAGGCCGCCGCCCCCAGGAGCCGCAGCCGGCGGACCCGTTCGGGGGTGACGGGATCCCAGGCCGCCCCGAGCGGGGCCGGGTCGGACACCGGGAGGAGCACCGGCTCCGGGAGAACGACCCGGGCCTGGACCGGGGGTGCCGTGCGCTCCGGCGGGGCCGGCGGGGTGCCGGTCGGGCCGTTCGCCGGTCGGAGCCCGGCGTCCGGGCACGGCGTCACCCGCGCCGCGCCGGGCCGGTCCCCTCGGGATTCCGGTCCTCGGGGCGAGGAGGCCGGGCGGGACGGTTCGGTCCGTCGGGGAGCGGCCGGGGCGGGGGGCAGGAGCGAGGTCGGCAGGCTCGGACGGGTCGTTTCGGTCGGGGCGGGCGCGTGCTGGGCCAGTCCCTCCAGGAACCTCCGGTACGCCTCCCGTCTGGTGCCCCTCGGGGTGCTCCGACCGCGTTCCCAGGAGCCGACCGTGGCCGGGGTGACCCCGAAGGCCACGGCCACCTGACGCGGGGTCAGGCCCCACTGTTCGCGCAGCCGCCGCCGCTCGGCGGGCTCCGGCAACCCGCCCGGACGCGAGGTCCGGGCGGGCCGGGGGACGACGGGGAGGACCTGTCGCGGAATGATCTGATGCGCTGTCATGCAAGTAGGACAATCCGCCCCGACCCCGCGTGACGCGGAGACGGCGGGATTCACCCGTACGGCCCGTCCCGGGGTGCGCGATCAGCCCTGTCGGGTGCCGCCTTCCCGGGGACCGGGCAGGGACAACAAGGTGGCCGGACGGGCCGCGGGGAGCGGGACCGGGGCCGCCCCTTCGTGCTCGTCGTCGTGGTCGTGCCCGCGGCCGTTGTGCCCGTGCGGGCGCGGACCGGGGTCCGGCCGGGCGGGTTCGGCCGCACGGGCCAGCCAGGGCCAGATCCGGAACCCCTCTCCGGGGCGCGGTTCGGCGGGCGCGGTGCCGCTGATCCAGGTGGTGAGGCTGAACCGGTGATCGGCGAACTCCCCGCTGGGGCAGGTGGAGGGCTCCACCTCGTGGAAGGCGGCTGAGGGGAAGAAGACCAGGGTGTCGTGTTCCGGCTCGATGGTGCGGTAGGAGCCGCCGGGCCGGGCGGTGCCGTCCCGGAACACCGTGTCGTACAGCCGGAGCCTGCCGCCGCCGAAGCCGCGGGGCCTGCGGTGCAGGTAGTAGACGGCGGACAGGGCCCCGCTGACGTTCGGGACGCGGGCGGCGTCCGTGTGGAGGCCGTAGTGCCCGCCTTCACCGTGGGCGGTCAGGACGGTGGAGGTGCGCACCGGCATGCCGGTGTGGCCGAGCGCCTCCTGCACCAGGGGCAGGCAGGCCGCGAGGTGGGCGCTCAAGACGGGGCTGGCCACGGGCAGGACGAGGGAGCGCCGTCCGGTGCGGGCGGCGTGCCCGGCCCGGGGGACGGTGCCGGCGCCGAAATCGGCCTCGCGGGAGATCGCGTAGCGCAGCAGCGCGTCGGCCCGGTCCGGCCCGAGGAAGCCTTCGAGGCGACAGACCGGCGCCGGAACCACCAGGTCCGGTGTCCAGCGGTCGGCCGGCGGCAGGACCCGGCTGCTGATTTCCGTCGGCACGGCCCGGTGCGTCGTGTGTCCGCTCATGGCCGGAAACCGTACGCCCGGACGCGGCGCGCCCGAAGGGGCACGCGGGGGCGCACGGACGTACGCCTCCCCGGCCCGGCCCCGGGGCGCCGCGGGGCCTCCCCGACCGTGCGCCGCCGGGCCACCCCGTCGCCGCGCGTGCGCCCGTCGAGCTCGGAGGGAGCATCCGGAGCGGACCCCGCACCGGCCCCAACTGCCTCCGGATACTGCCGCTTTGGGGGTTCGGGCGCTCCTAGTCTCGGGGGTGGGGAAGGCGGTGGGAGGGTCCTGCCGGCGCTTGCCCAGGAGGTCTCGTGAAGAAGAACAAGCTGGCCGCGGGCGGCGCCGCCGCCGTCATCGCCGCGGGCATCGTGCTCGCGGGCGCCCAGGGTGCCACGGCCGCCGAGCGCGTCACCTCGGTGGCCGAACTGCACCAGCACCTCGCCCTCGCGGTGGAGCAGGAGCAGTCCCTGGGAGCCCAGGGCACGCTCGGCGACCCGATCGGGCGCGAGGTCCAGCAGTCGGCCGAGCTCTGACCGCGGGCGGGTGACCACCGTGGGAACTGAGCAGCGCGGCGCCCCCGCCGTGACCTGGTGCCCCAGCGGGGAGGCCGGGGCACCCGAGTCCGTGGTGCTGGGGGTGCGTTCGGGCGCGGACGGCCGGGTGACCTACCTGGCCGATCCCGTCCCGGCAGCCGAGGTCCTCGGTGCGGTCCCGGCGGGGACCGAACCGACGCGGGTCCTGCGCTTCGCCTCGCACTGCGTCTCCGCCTGCGTCAACCGGCGCGGCGGGGACTGCACGCTGGTGGAGCGGATCACGACCCTGCCCGCCGCGGAGGAGGCCCGCGCGGTTCCCCGGTGTCACCTGCGGGCGCACTGTCAGTGGTGGCAGCAGACGGGCGTGGACGCGTGCCACCGCTGTCCGGCCGTCACCACGGCCACGTACCGGGAGGACCCGTTGGCCACGCTCGTGGCCGATCCGGCCACCACCCCGGAGCAGCTCGGCGCGTGGATCGCGGCGTCCGGCTGAGCGGCGTGCGGCCGGCGGACCGGGGAGCGGCGGGAGGAGCGGTGCCGTGGGGGCTCCGTCCACCCGCCCGCCCCCGGTCCCGGTCCCTCGCGGAGCCCGGGACCGGGGGGCCTCAGCGTCGCCAGATGCGGACGACGCCGGTTTCGGTGCCCTGGTAGAGGGTGCCGTCCGGTCCGGTGGTGCCCCGCATCTGGAGCGGGTTGTAGACCAGTCCGATGCCCAGGTAGGAGCTGGTCAGCTGGGCGCCGGTCGCCGGGTCGAGCACGGCGTGGTGGTACTGGGCGAAGGTGTTCAGGCCCGCGCTGCCGGTGGGGCCGGTCACGGAGATCGTGTAGAGCTTCCCGTCGGCCAGGGAGAGCCGGGGCAGGCCCGCGGACTTCACCGGGCTGTTCCAGACCGTGGCGCAGCCGGTGCCCTCCGCGTTCACGTCGACGCGGGCGAGGCCGCCCTCGAAGCTCCCGGAGGAGGGCACACTGGCCGGGGCGCCCTCCGGCAGGGCCGGGTAGGGGTAGCCGTAGGTGTTGGTGACGAAGACGCTGCGGCCCGAGCCGATGACGGCGTCCTCCGTGCCGCTGCGCGCGTACCCGGTGAGGACGGGGATCCGGCAGACCGGTGCCGGACCGTCGGCCACCCGGTAGACCAGCAGGTTCGCGTGCGGGGCGGCGTTGTCGACGATGGTCACGTACTCGGTGCCGGTCCCGGGGCCGAAGAAGGCCGGGGTGGTGCCGGTGCCCCAGCTGAGCTGCCCCGGTTTGCGGCCGGGACCGCGGTCGTACGCGGCCCGCCAGTCGACCCTCGGGGTGCCGTCGGGTCCGGCGGACAGCAGGTAGAGGGCCCGGTCGGTGGCCACGGCGGTGCGTCCGGGGACCGTGGAGATGCTGTTCTGCACCCCCTCGCCGGTGGCGAGGGAGCGCACCGCCCCGGTGCCGGTGTCGACGGTGCCGATGACCCCGCCGCTGGTGGCGAACCAGACGCGGCCGTCCCAGGCGGGGGTCAGGCCGACGATGTTGTCCCCGGCCGGGACGGCGGAGCCCAGCGGGGTGGATTCGTCCACGCGCAGGGTCCAGCCGGCGCCGCTGCGGTGGTGGCCGATGCGCAGGAGGTCGTTGTTCCCGTCCACGACCACGAGCCGGTCGGCCTGGTCGAGGTAGGCGTACACCCCTCCGAAGAGGCTGCCCTTGGGCAGGGCGAGGGAGGCCAGGTCGGCGCCGCTGTCCGGGTCGAGGAGGTGCGCGGTGGGGGTCTGCCCGAAGATCGTCGTGCACAGGGCGAGGACGTACCCGTCGCTCGCGACGGTCACGGTGGGGCAGGCGGAGGCCAGGGCGGTCCGGGCGTAGTCGATCTTGGCGGTGCCGGGGCCGGGCAGCGGCGTGGTGCCGCTGGACGCGCTGTCCCCGTGCATGGTCGCGGTGCCGTTGGCGGCGGTCGCCGGGTTCTGCGGGGCCTGGGGGCCGAAGGTCGGGCCCTCGGCGGAGGCGTGGGATCCCGTGAGACCGGCGGCGCCGAGCGCGACGGTCAGGGAGAGGACGAGCACGGCGAGGCGCCCGCCCGTGGGCAGGGTGAACGGCATGGGTTCCTCAGAGCGGCTGGAAGGAGGGTGCGAGGGGGCGTGGGTCCTGCGGTGGGGTGCGGGCGGCGCGGCGGAGCACGGGAGGCGCGCCGGTGCGGCGGCGGCCCGGGAGGTGGGGGGCCGGCGGGTGCTCCGCGGTGCGGTGGGGCGCGGGAGCGGCCGCGAACAGGGACGCTAGCCGCTCCGCGGGGCTCCCGGGCCGTCCGGGCGGAGGAACCCACAGCATGTTCATGGCGCCGCAGTACGCCCGTAACAGGGCTCCCGTGCCGCACCGTCGGGCCTGGGCTCCGCGGTCACCGGAGCGTGGTCAGGTCGATCCGGCGCGACCCCTTCCGATCACGGGCGGCCGGTCACGGGCCGACGGTCTCGGGCCCGCGGTCACCGGCCCCGGGACCGGTAGGCGCGCATGGCCAGGGGCATGAAGACGGCGGTGATGCCCACCGCCCACACCAGGGACCAGAACACGGGGCGGCCGGCGGGGGTGCCGAGGAGGAGGCCGCGGAAGGCGTCGGAGAGCTGGGTGACCGGATTGACGTTGACCCAGGCCTGGAGCCAGCCCGGCATGGTGTCCACCCGCACGAAGGCGCTGCTGGTGAAGGTGATCGGGAAGATGAAGGTGAAGGCGAAGACCTGCACCTTCTCGGCGTCCCCGGACACCATTCCGATGAGGACGGCCGTCCAGGAGACGGCGGCGGCGAAGACGAGCAGGAGCACGGTCGCGGCGAGGAATCCGAGCGGCCCGCCGGTGATCCTGAACCCGAGGAGGGTGCCGAGTCCGATCATCAGGAGCATCGCCCAGAGCTGCTTGGCCAGGTCGGCGGCGATCCGTCCGAACAGGGGCGCGGAACGGGCGATGGGCATGCTGCGCAAGCGGTCGAAGACGCCCTTGGTGAGGTCGGCGTTGAGCGCCATCGCGGTGTACATGCTCATGAACAGGGTGTTCTGGACGATGATCCCCGCGAGCGCGTACTGGAGGTAGTCGCGGGGCGAGCCGGCCATCTGGCCGCCGAAGACGTAGGTGAAGAGGAAGACGAACATGATCGGCGTGATGCTGTAGTCGACCAGTTCGAGGGGGTTGTGCTTGACGGAGACCAGGCTCCGCCAGGCCATGGTGCCGATCTGGCGGAGGGCGGCCAGGGGGCGGGTGCGGCCGGTGCGGCCGAGGCTCTCGGTGACCGACAGGGTGGTCATGACAGGGTCCCCGCTTCCGCGTAGGTCTCGCCTTCGTCCGCGTCGCCGTCCGCATCCTCGCTCCGGGTCGCACCGCCGGTGCCACCGGGCTCCGCGCGGTGTCCGGTCAGGACCATGAACACCTCGTCGAGCGAGGAACGGCGCAGGGTGAGCTCCCCCACGGCGATCCCGGCCTGGTCCAGCTTGCGCACCACGGCGGGCATCAGCTCCGGGTCCCCGACGGGGGCCGTGATCAGGTCTCCCTCGATCTTGGACTGGGGTCCGGCCTCGGCGGCGACCAGCCCGTGCGCGGCCGCCAGGTCCGCGGACCTCGCCGGGCGCAGCTCCAGCACCTGCCCGCCGACCTGCGACTTCAGCTGGTCGGGGGTGCCCTCGGCGATGACCTTGCCCCGGTCGATGACCACGATGTCGTCGGCGAGCCGGTCGGCTTCGTCGAGGTACTGCGTGGTGAGGAGGGCCGTCATGCCCTCGGCGACCAGGGTGCGCATCATGTCCCAGACCTCGCCGCGGCTGTGCGGGTCGAGTCCGGTGGTCGGTTCGTCGAGGAAGAGGATCCGGGGACGGCCGACCAGACTGGCGGCGAGGTCGAGGCGGCGCCGCATGCCGCCGGAGAAGGTCTTGGCGGCGCGGCCGCCGGCCTCGGTCAGCCGGAAGCGGTCGAGGAGCTCCGCGGCCCGGGCCCGCGCCTCGCCGCGGGACATGCCCAGGAGGCGCCCGATCATGAGCAGGTTCTCGGTGCCGGTCAGGTTCTCGTCGACGGCGGCGTACTGCCCGGTCAGGCCGATCATGGAGCGGACCAGGCCCGCTTCCCGCACGACGTCGTGCCCGCCGACCTCGGCGCGGCCCCCGTCGGGGACGAGGAGGGTGGCGAGGATCCGGACGGCCGTGGTCTTGCCCGCTCCGTTGGGCCCGAGCAGGCCGAGGACGGTACCCGGTGGCACCTGGAGGCCGACCCCGTCCAGGGCCTTGGTCTCCTTGAAATCTTTGACCAGGCCCTCGGCCCGGATCGCGTACTCCATGGGTTCACCTCGGTTCCGCGGGGAGCGCGGCGCTGCGCGTGCGTTCCTACCACTGTGACCCGCACCCCGGACGGGCCGCCTCTCGGGCGGGGCCGCCCGGACCGTGACCACGGACGGTCCGCGTCGTTGGACGGGGTGGTCAAGTGAAGTGCGGTGGGGCCCCGGGGCGCGTGCTCCGGGGCTCCGGCGTGTGCGGCCCGAACCGAGTGGATCCGAGGGGGATCTGAGTACGGGCACTCAGGCGGGGCCCGGCGGGGGTGCTGTTCACTGGCCGCATGAACCGGTGGACACGGGCGGTGGGGGCGGAGCGGCGGACGAGGCCGTGCATGTGGTGCGGGCGGCCGGTACGGCAGCCCCCGAAGCCCCTCTGGAAGCTGTACTGCGACAACAGGCACTGGCTGAACAAGGTGCGGGACGACTTCTGGCACAACCTCTTCAAGTGACCGGCGCTCCGCCGACCGGCCCGCCCGGCGGGGGAACGCGGAAAGGCGTACGGCCCGGGCGGAGCGCCCGGGCCGTACGCCTGCCGTCACCCGACGCTACGGGAGCGGGTGGAAGACCACCGCGTCCTTGGCGTTGCTCTGGCCGATCACGGTGAAGCCGTTGCCGGTGGACTGGGCGTTGTTGTTCTGGTTGGAGGCGCCCCAGCCGGTCGCCACCTGCTGGGCGGTGGAGGAGCTGCCCACGTTGTCGCCGAGGACCCCGCTGCCGAGGACCCCGGCCACGGTGGCGTTGGACTTGTCCGCCGCGGCCGCGGCGTTGTCATCGGCCTGCGCGGTACCGGCGCCGAAGGCGACCAGGACCAGGGCCAGGGCGGCCGTCACCGGGACGGTCAGGGCGCGGGCCGCGGCCCGGGAGGTGCGGAGGGCTGCCATCGTCTGTGTCTCCGTGGTGGGGGTGGGGCTCCCGGAACGGACCGTCCGGGAGCTGTGACGGGGTGGTGCGGGGTCACGGAGTGGGGTCGACGACCGCGGAGTGGTTCGTGTTCGCCTGGCCGGTGGCGGTGAAGCCGCTGCCGTTGGCCTGCGAGGTGTTGTTCTGGTTGGAGGCGCCCCAGCCGGTCGCCACCTGCTGGACGGTGGCGGAGTTGCCCAGGTTGGCACCGCCGACCCCGCTGCCGAGGACACCGGCCACCGCGGAGTTCGAAGCCTGGCCCGCGGCGGCCACGTTGTCGGCGTGGGCCACGCCGGAGCAGACGGCCAGGGCGAACGGCAGGAGGGTGACAGCGGCCAGCACACGACGGGAGCAGGACATAGCCATGATCTCGGATCTCCAAAGGGGTGGAAGCTGGTGGGGGAAGGCGGCGCCGCGCCCTCACCATTCCGCAACGGATCACCAACTGCCAACTCACGCTGGGTAATTCCCCCGTACGCGTGACCGAGGGGCGTGGAGTTGACCGGCGTCGTGGACGGCCGCGCTCTGCATAAGGGTCGACCACCAGCGGGAATCGATTCTTCACCTACCCCGACAGGGCCTGCCCGCAAGGGACTTGGGGCGGGACTTCGGAGAGGCGCGGGAGTCCGAGGGGGGTGAGTCCGTGACGCGGGGTGACGGTCTCCCGGGGGTGCGCGCAAGGGGTCGGGCGTCAGCGCGGCGGGGTCGCGCCACTCGTAGGGGGCAAGATCACGGAGGTGACTCGCCGGTATCGCGGCGGGTGCGCCATCGTGGGCGGATGCCACGCCCGGCCCTCTCGGTCCTCCTACCCGTCCTCGTCTCCGCCCTCCTGTCCACCACCGGCTGCGTGGCCGTGACGGGTCCCGCCGCCTCCGGGCCGGACGGGCCCCGGCCTCCGCGCGCCTCCGTACCGGCGTCCGCCACGGCCGTTGCCGCCCCGGGGGCGGTCGAGCTGCGGGCGGCTCCGGCCCGCGCCGACTGGGGGCTGCTCGCCGAGGAGGAATCCCCGCCGGATCCGATGGGGCCCCCGGGGGCGGCGGAGCCCGCGGGTGCCGTGGGGACTCCCGGCCGCGCGGTCTCCGTTCCGGCGGGGGTGACCGCCACGGCTTCCCCTCCCGCGTCGTCGACGGGCTCCGCGCGTCGGGTCCCCGCGTCCGCCCGGCTCGCGGGTGGGGCGCCCCGGCGGGCGTCCGGGCCGGAGCGGCGCAAGCCCCGGGCTCCTGACGGCGGGGGCGCCACCGGTGCCCGTCCCCGCGCCTCCTCCGGCCCGCCGGCGCGCGACCGCGCCGGCCCGGGTCGGCCCGGGGCGGGGCCGCCGCGCACGGCGCCGCGACCTCCGCGCGCCACGCGCCCGACGGCACCCCCGCGCACCGCGGCTCCCCCACGGCGCGTCGCGCCCAGACCGGTGGACATGGCCGCGCTGTGCCGGGACGCGCGGGGCGTCACCGGCCCGGCGATCACGACGCTCTGCCGGGACGCCTACGGCCGCTGACGGGGTCTTCCGGGGGCACGGTCGCGGCCGATGAGCGGACCGCGGGCCGCCTCAGCCGGCGGCGGTCAGCGCGGTGGCGGCCGTCATCGCCGCCCGCACGTCCCGGACGGCCGTCCGGAGGGGCTCGGCGGCCCAGGCTCCGGCGGCGATCTCGGCGGCCCGTTCGGCGACCAGCCGGCGGGGGCCGCCGGGGAGGGCGAGCTCGTGCAGCTCCACGGAGTGCAGCAGGGCGACGAGACCGGCGGTGCGCGGGTCCGGTTCGGCGCCGTCGAGGACGACCGCCGCGAGCCGGGCCCGCAGCTCCCACTCGGCGGAGGCGTCGGAACCGGGCGAGCGGCGCACCGGGAACGCTCCGGGTCCGTGGTGCTTCCGTTCCTCGACGATTCCGTGCTCGCGAAGGGCCTGCGCGGCGGCGCCGAAGGCCTTGGGCCGGTCGTTCGTGAGCCAGTCCGCCACCCTGCGCTTGCTGCGGCCACGCAACCAGGCGCCGATCAGAGCGGTCCGGCCGTCGAGCAGCGGCAGGCCGGTGGGGGTGGGGTCGATCAGTTCGAGGTGCTTGCCGGCGAGGGAGACCCGGCCCGCCATGACGAGTTCGAGAAGAAGCGCCCCGGCCGCGGCCCAGTCGGCCGCCTGGTGGCGCGGGGGCGGGGCGGACCGGCCGTCCAGGGACAGCAGCACGACCTCCTCCGCGAGTGTGAACGTCATCCCCGTTCCTCCCCTGCCCTTCGATGATCTTGCCCTCGTCGGTCAGACGTGTGGTCACCGGCGAAGGTTCCCCCTCCCGGCGCGGCCGGCCGGAACGCCGCGGCCGGGAGGGACGGGCGTGCGGCCCGGTCAGGCGGCCCGGAGCAGGTACTTGGTGCGGAAACCGCCACTGGTCGAGCAGTCCAGGGTGTTCTGGGTGCTCGTGTAGGTGAAGCCCGCCGGGACCGTGCAGGCCCACAGTCCGGTCGTCGGGGTCCGGAGCAGGAACTTGGTGCGGAAGCCACCGCTGGTCGAGCAGTCCAGGGTGTTCTGCGTGGCGCTGTAGGTGAACCCGGTGGGGGCCGTACACGCCCACAGGTTGTCCGCGGGCGGCTGCACCAGGAATTTGGTGCGGAACCCGCTGCCGCCGCAGTCGAGGGTGTTCTGCGTGGCCGAGTACGTGTACCCGGCGGGGACCGTGCACGACCAGAACGGCGCGGCCGTGGCGTGGCTGTCGCCCGGCACGGCGGTCGGGGCGGCGGCGGAGGCCGGGGCGGGCACGAGGGCGGCGGCCAGCATGACGGCGGCGCCGCCGCCACCGAGCAGCAGCGTGCGCAGGGTCGAACGGGTCATCGGGAGGCACTCCTGTCGTTCGCGGACGGGAACCGTGCCCGGGGGCGACCGGAACCTGCCCGCTCCCGGCCGCCTCCGGGACGCGCCGATGCTGGCAGCCGCATAGGCCCCGGGCAATATCGGCCCCGGCGTGGTCCGTCGTCTTCCGGCCGCCCCGCCGCTCGCCCCGAGCTGCCCGGACGGCGGCGTCCGGAGGCCCCGGGGGCGGGCAGCTCGGCCGGAACTCGCGGCCTTGCGGGCGACCGCGGGCTGTGGGATGGGCGCCGGGCTACGGGACCGGCCGCGCGTTCCTCGCGGGCGACTCGGCGGGCGCGGTCGGCACGGCCCGGACCGCCATGGCCCGGAGGACCGCGGGCGGGATGGCGGGGTTGCGGACGGCCGCTTCGGCCCCCTCCGGGTCCCTGAGGAAGCCGGCGAGGATCCGGGCGGGCAGGCGCCCGTTCGCCCGGGCCGCGAAGCGCACGGAGGAGTCCGGGTCCTCGGCGAGCCGGGCGGCGTCGGCCGCGGCCAGGCGGGGGTCCCGGGCGGCGTCCAGGCGGACCTCGGGGTCGGGGTCGCGGCTGAAGCGGGCCACGAGTCCGGCGGTGGAGAGCGGGTCGTCCAGGGCGAGGCGGCGCATCCGGCCGTGGAGGTCGTCGGCGAAACGGAGCAGGCCCTCGCGCGGGAAGTTCGGGTGGGTGCGGGGGCGGCCGGGTGCGGAGAGGCTGCCCGTCCACCAGGTCCAC
Organism: Streptomyces sp. NPDC097619; assembly: GCF_040302735.1. Lineage (NCBI taxonomy): Bacteria > Bacillati > Actinomycetota > Actinomycetes > Kitasatosporales > Streptomycetaceae > Streptomyces > Streptomyces sp. NPDC097619. The sequence goes on from NZ_JBEOSD010000129.1 coordinate 13,345, forward strand.
ACCCGCAGCAGCATCTCCGCGGGAGCGTCCGCGCAGGACTCGGCGAGGAAGAGCTGCACGACCCGGTCGGGGTCGTGGGCGAGTCGCAAGGCCACGTCCCGCGGGAGGCTCGGGGCGCGGGCCACGCTCCGGCGGATCAGGAGGTGGGTGGAGCCGGCGAGGCGGCGCATGGCCTCGGGGTCGTCGTGCAGCTCCGCCACCCAGGGCAGGGTGTGCGAGAGGGTCCCGGGGTCGATGTCCACGGTGAGATGGGCGCGCTGTTCCTCGGTGATGTCGGGGCGGTCCACGACGACGCGGCGGACCCGTGGTTCGGGGTCCGTTCCGAGGCGGGCCACGGAGGCCGGGTCCAGGTGGGGGTTGGCGGCCAGCGCGACCCGCTGTTCCACGTCGCCGTCCTCGATCAGGCGGGTGACGAGGTCGGGGTGCAGGAAGCATTCCGACAGGGCCCGCGCGGGCAGTTCCCCGCGCGCGTGGACCTCCTCGGTGAGGGGTGTGTCCGTGTGGTGCCACCGCAGGGCCGCGGTCCGGACGGCTGCGGCGGGGTCCGCGAGCAGGGCCTCGCGGAGCTCCTGCGGCAGTCGGGGCCAGGCGGCCCCGCAGAGCGCGCTCCGGACGGTGGGCGCGGGGTCCGCGGCGAGGGTGCGGATCTGCGGGAGGGGGAGTTCCGCGAGCCGGGCGGCCTCGACGCGGGTCCGGGTCGCGGTGTCGGTCGCGAGCCGCGCGGCCAAGGGCGCTTCGAGGACGACCCGGGAATCCACCGCGAGGGTGGCGATGATCCAGAGCTCACGGGGGGTGCCGGCCGTGGCGGCCAGGCGGGACCAGTCGGCGGGGGTCAGGTCGGCGCCCCATTCGGCGGCCTGGAGGCGGACCTTGGGGTCGGGGTGGGCGAGGGCCGCCTCGACGCGCTCGGCGCGCGGCAGCCGCCACAGGTGGCGGGGGGAGCTCTTCAGCAGCTCGTGGCGGAGGTCTTCGGGGGTGGCGGGGTGTCCGGCGACCCCGCCCACCCAGGCTTCGCGCACTTTCGCGGCGGGGTCGGGGGCCGCCAGGAACTCCTCCCAGACCTCCCCGGGGGCCGTCCGGTCGGCGGCCGCCGCCTCCGCGGCGGTCTCGATCCGCCCGCTGATCCCGTCGAGGAGCAGGAGGCGGGGGCCGTCCGGGGTCTCGACGGTCCCGGCCACGGTTTCGCCGTCGCAGCGGGCGAGGAGCAGGGCGCGGGGATCCGTTCCGGCGGCCGTCGCCGTGCCCGTGTCGGGGCCGGGGCCCTCACTGTCGGGTGCGGTGTCGGGGTCGTCGGTGTCCGGCGGGGTGCCGGTGAGGAGCGCGGTGAGGGCCCTGGCCGGGTCGGCGTCCCGCAGCCGGACCCGGCGCCAGGCACGGCCGGTGCGGCCTTCGGCGTACGGCCCGGCGAAGGCCAGCAGGAACTCCGCTCCCCCGTCGAGCACGAGCTCGGCCGCCCCGAGGAGCCGCAGCGCGGTCCCGGTGGCCCGCACCTCGGGGAGCCACCAGGTGCCCAGCGGTTCCAGTCCCAGTACGGCGAGCCGGGCCTCGTACTCCTCGGCGGTGTCGTGGACCTTCCGACCGCCCGTGAGCTCCCCGCCGTCCTGCCGCGCGTGCTCCGTCATCCGCCGCTCCCCCTCCATCGGCCCTGGTCGGGCCCGGTCGGCCCGCCCGCGGCCATCCTCTCCCGCGGGTCCGGGCGGGGCACCGCCGGGGCGGGCCGTCAGCGGCTGTCGGCGGACCAGTGGAAGCGGTCGGGGCGCGGGCCGGGGAGGTAAAGGGTGCGCCCGCCCGGCCCGTACCGGCCGATCTCGGTGCGCAGCTCGGCGCCCGCGGCGCGTTCCGCGGCGGTCCAGCCGGTGACGTCCAGGAGCAGTCCGTCGAGGGGGCCGCCGACCAGCTCGACGTAGGTGCGGCCGGGCCGGGGGCCCGGATCGGGGTCCTCGTGGTCGGCTCCGTAGACCCGGCCCCGCATGATCTGTTCGTCCATGGGCCACAGGATCACCCCCGCCACTGACAACGGGCAGGGCCCGGCGAGGAGCGGTGTCCTGACCCCGCCCCCGCGCGCGGGGAATGCGGACGATACGGTCATCCGGGTGCGGCCGCTCCCCGCGCCCCTCCTGCCCCCGCCGCTCGCGGCACCCCCTGCCCGGAACCCCCGACATGACCGCAGAGACCACCTCGCCGCCCGCTTCGCCGTCGCTGCCGACGGGCTCGCCGGAGGCCCTGGCCGCCGGCGCCCCGCCCCGCGACGCCCTTCCCTCGCCGCGCCGACCGACCGCGGTCCGGGCACCGGCACGGCCCTCGCCGTGGGCCGCCGTGCACAGCACCGCCGGTGTCACGGCCGTCCTGCTGGGGCTCGTCGGACTCGGGGCCGTGCTCCACGAGCCGGTGCTCATTCCGCCGTTGGCGGCCAGTGCCGCCCTGGTGCACAGCGCGCCGACCCTGCCGCTGGCCCAGCCGCGCAGCGTGATCGTGGGTCACCTCGTCGGGGCCGCCACCGGTTTCGCGGCGTTGGCCGCCGCCGGGAGCACGGCCTGGGCGGCGGCGGTGGCGGCCGGGGTGACCCTCGCCCTCACCATGGTGGCCCGGACACCGCACTCCCCCGCCTGCGCCACCGCGGTGATCATCGTGTTGCAGGCTCCGGATCCGGCACGGTTCGTGCCCTTGCTGTGCGCCGCGACCGTCCTCCTGGTCCTCACCGGGTGCGCGGCCTCCCGGGTCCGGCGCGGGGCGCCCCGGTACCCCGCCTACTGGTGGTGACCGCCCCGCCCTGAGCGTGGGCCTCGACGCCGACCGCGAAGGCGCCCCCGGCGACGCGGACGCGGGTGGCGGCGGCCGTGGCGGCCTGCCCGGGGGGTGCGTCCGGCGTGGTCCGCCCGGTCCGTCCCGTCTGCCTGAGCCACGCGCGGACGGCGGCTTCCGGTTCTTACACGTTCTTGCCGTCGCTCTGCCGGAGCTGTGACGCCGGCCGGACACCGTGTTCCTCGTACCGCAGCGGGCGGTGCGCGGAGACACGGCACGGAGGCACACGAGGTGCGAAGCGCGATGGACGGCACGACGGGCGCGACGGCGGAGCACGGGCGGACGGATCGGCCGGCCGGGTCGGGTGTACGACGAACGGTCCGGCGGGCCGGGCTCGCGGCGGCGGTGGCCGCGGTGGTGCTCTCGGCGCTGCCGTGGGCCACGGCGGGGTCGGCGACGGCGATCGCGGCGGACCGGGCGGGGATCACGACGACGGTGACGGGGACGACCGCGGGGGCGGACCCGGCGACGTGGGGGCCGGTGCCCGGAACGGCACGGGTCGGCGGCTCCGGACCGCGCTGGTGTCCCCCGGTGCCCGGCCACCGGGTGGACTGCGGGACCGTGGACCGGCCCCTCGTCGCGGGGCAGCCCGCACTGGGCCGCACCACGGTGGCGTACGCGGTGGTGCGGCACCGGGACCCGGGGGCCGCCAAGGGAACGGTCGCGGTCAACCCGGGCGGACCCGGCGAGGTGGCCGTCGACCGGGCGGCCGACTTCGCCGGCGCCCTCCACGGACTGCTCGGCGACCACGACCTGCTGTTGGTGGACCCGCGGGGCACGGGACGTTCCCAGCGGCTGCCCTGCGGCCTGACGGACGCCGAGTACCGCTTCGGCGGCCGGGCCGAACAGCGGGAGGCGGTGGCGCGCTGCGCCCGCACCCTCGGACCCCGGGCCCGCGCCTACACCACCGCCGCCACGGCCGACGACATCGACGCCGTGCGGGCCCTGATCGGCGCCCGGCAGCTCAGCCTGTACGGGCTCTCGTACGGCACCTACCTGATGCCGGTGTACGCGAGCCGCCACCCCGAGCGGGTCCGGAACATCGTGCTGTCCGGGGCGTACCCGCTCGGCTTCGACCCGCTGGCCGGCTCCAGTGCCCGGGCCGTGTCCCTGGCCCTGCACCGGATCTGCGAGCGCTCGGCGGTACCGGGCGGCGGCCGGGCCTGCGAGGGCGGCGAGGCGGTGCGGAACCTCGCCACGACCGCGGCGCGACTGCGGGCCCGTCCGATGCCGGTGACCGTCGAGGTGGCGGGCGTTCCCCGGCGCCTGCTCTTCACCGAGGGCAAGCTGTCGAACCTCGCCTTCGAGGGGGCCAGCCGCGCCGTGGGAATCGCCCCCGGGGAGCCCTCGCTGCTCGGATCCCTGCCGCACGCCCTCGACCGGTTCGTCCTCGGGGACCGGGATCCGCTGACACGGCTCGTGCGCGAGGAGTACGCGGGCGCCACGACGGAGGACCAGGCCCCGTACGTGGCGGTGGTCTGCAACGACTACCGGCGGGCCTGGGACGGGGCCGCGCCGGAGGGCGAGCGGTGGCGGCAGTACCGGGCCGCCGTGGCGGGTGCCGCGCCGGGTTCGTTCGGCGCCTTCTCCGGCCGCGGCTTCCTGGAGGGCCCCACCGACGGCGGTGACGTGTGCATCGGCTGGCCGCGCGCGCTGTCGATGGATCCGCAGCCCACCCGGCCGGCGCTGCCGAACGTGCCGGTGCTGGTGCTCTCCGGTGACCTGGACGCCAACACCACCGCGCACAACAGCCGCATCGCGGCCCGGCAGTTCGAGCGGAGCCGGTTCTTCTCCGTGCCGAACACCGGTCACGTCCCGGAGTTGGAGCCCGGCGGCTGCGTCGTCGGGGTGACCGCGACGTTCCTGCGGACGAGCGCTCCCGGCGACACCTCCTGCCTGCGCGGACTGCCCGCTGTCACCGTCACGCCGGTCCGGCGCTGATCCCCGGTGCACACCGGACCTCCTGTGAGGGAGGCGGCGGACGAGGGGCGGGGCGGCCCCGGAGACCGGAACTCCGCCGCCCCGTCCCGGGTGCCGCCGGGCACGACGGCCGACGACACCCGGGACCCGGTCGGGTCCCCCGGGCTCCCCGCATCGACCGCGTCCGCCGAAACCCCCGCGCGGCGATCGATCGGCGCGTTCACGCGGCTCGGGAAGTGGCTCCGGCCCGCCCGCCGGGACCCGGTCCCGGCGGGCACCGTGACCGTGGAGCGCCCCCCGACGCGCCAGGATGATCACATGACTGACGCAAGGGCGCACCACCGCACGGTGCTCGTGGTCGAGGACGACCCGGGTGTGCGCAGCACACTGGACCAGCTGCTCCGCTTCGAGGGGTACCGGGTGCTCCAGGCGCCCGACGGGCTCGCCGCCCTCGAACTCTTGGAGACCGAGACCCCCGATCTGGCCCTCGTGGACGTGGTCATGCCCGGTCTCGACGGCCTGGCCCTGTGCCGGACGCTGCGGCGCCGCGGGGAACGGCTGCCCGTGCTGGTGCTCACCGCCCGGGACCAGATCGGGGACCGGGTGGCGGGTCTGGACGCCGGCGCGGACGACTACCTGTCGAAACCCTTCGCCACCGAAGAGCTGCTGGCCCGCGTCCGGGCCCTGCTGCGGCGCACCGAACCGAGCCCCGATCCCGAGCTGTTGACCGCCGGGGACCTGGTCCTCGACCCGGCGGCGCGCACCGCTCGGCGCGGGGACCGGCCGCTGGACCTGACGAAGACCGAGTTCGACGTGCTGGAACTTCTCCTCCTGCACCGGGGGGCCGTGCTCACCCGCGCCCGGATGTACGAGCGGATCTGGGGCTACGACTTCGACACGGCCTCCCGGTCCCTGGACGTGTACATCGGCTACCTGCGGCGGAAGACGGAGCGGGACGGCGCCCCGCGGATCATCCACACCGTGCGCAACGTCGGCTACACGGTGCGGCCCGTCTGATGCTGCGCACGAGGATCACCCTGGTGGTGGTGGCCGCGGTGGTGTTCGCGATCGCCCTCGGCGCCTTCCTGTCCTTCCGCACCGTCAGTGGGGTGGTGGGCGAGGAACTGGAGCGCGGGCTGCGGGCCCGCGCCGACGCGGTGGCCGCCCTGGTCGACGCGGGCGGCACCCCACCGGTCCGCCCCGGCACCGCCGAGCAACTGCTGCGCCCCGACGGCTCGGTGGTGCCGGGGGCGCGGTTGCCGCTGCCGGTCCCCGAGCGGGCCCGGGACGTGGCGCGCACCGGTCGGGGCAGCCACGTGGAGGACCGGGTGGTGGCGGGCACCGAGTACGGGATCATCACCGTGGCCCTGCCGCGGGGTGGTGCGGTGATGGTGGCCCAGAGCTACGCGGGCGCCCTGCGGACCGAGGAGGCGTTCCTGTGGCGGACCTCCCTGAGCACGGCCGCCGCGACGGGGATCACCGCCCTGCTGAGCTGGCTGGTGCTGGGTCGTGTGCTGGGGCCGGTGCGCAGGCTGGACCGGGCGGCGCGGCGCATCACGGGCACCCAGGACCTGTCGGTGCCGCTGCCGCCCGCCGGTCGGGACGAGATCGGCCGCCTGACCCGCAGCTTCGGCGTCATGCTGGAGGCGCTTCGCCGCTCCCGGGCCCAGCAGCAACAGCTGGTGCAGGACGCCGGGCACGAACTGCGGACCCCGTTGACCTCGGTGCGGGGCAGCGCCGAGTTGCTGCAACGGGCGAGGGGGCGGCTGTCCCCGGCCGACGAGGAACAGATCCTCGGGACGCTGGTGTCGGAGACGGTGGCCCTGGACGAGCTGGTGCGGGAGCTGGTGGAGCTGGCGACGGACCGGTACACGGGGGAAGAGCCCGAGGACGTGGACCTGGTGGCGGCCGCCGAGGAGAGCACGGCACGGTGCAGGCAGCGCACCGGGCGGACGGTCACGGTGGCGGCGCCCTCCGATCCGGCGGATCGGGAGGGCCCCGGGGTGACCGTCCGGGCCCGGCCCCGGGCGGTGCAGCGGTGCGTGGACAACCTGCTGAGCAACGCCGTCAAGTTCAGCCCCGCGGGGACGCCCGTGGAGGTGCGGGTCGCGGGCGGCGGCGCACTGGGCGAACTGGTGGTGGCGGACCGGGGACCGGGGATCCCGCCGGGCGAGGAGGCGGCGGTCTTCGGGCGCTTCCACCGGGGGCCGGGCACGCAGGGCACCCCGGGGTCCGGACTCGGGCTGGCGATCGTGGACGACCTGGTGGGTGCGGACGGGGGCACGGTGTTCGCGCGGAACGGGGCGGACGGCGGGGCGGAGGTCGGGTTCCGCCTGCCGGCCGCGGTGACGGAACGGCGCGCTCGGGGTGGGTGGGGTCCCGCGACCTCTGCGACCTCCGGGGGATCCGGGCGTCCCTCCCGGGGGCTACGGAGGGAACGTCAAGTCCCCTGATGGTCCGACAGTTCGGTTACCGCTGAGGGGTGATGACTGTTGATCGGCAATTTCGGAGGATGGTTCCACACCGACAAAGCACCGGAATCCAGTGGACAACGGGAGGAACCCTCATGAACGGCAAGCGTCGCCGCACTTCGCTGGGCCTGGCCCTCGCCCTGGCCGCCACCGCCGGCCTCGCCACGGCGGCCTCGGCCGCACAGGGCGCGGGGCCCGGGGAGGGCCGAGGCTCCGGTGAGGGGCGGACGGCGGCCCGGCAGGTGGCCCGCGTGACGGGCAGCGCCCGGTTCACGCTGCCCTACTACCCGGACTCCGACGTGCGCGCCTTCGGCTTCGACGCGCGGGCCGTGCCGTACAGCAAGCCCCAGCCGGGCATTCCGACGGGGCTGCCCACGGACGCGGTGGGTACGGTGCGGATATCCCACTACTTCGCCGCCGAGAAGAAGACCGTCACCGCGGAGGGCACGGTGGACTGTCTGGTCACGGGGCCGCACACGGCCACCTTGACCGCCGTGATCGACCGCGTGGACGAGGGCGGCCCGGAGTGGGTGGGGAAACGCCTGGGATTCAGTGTGTACGACGGCGGACAGGAGCGGGGAAGGTCATCGGACCGGGTCGGCTTCTCCTGGAACGGTGTGAACCTGCTGCCGAAGGAGGGGCAGCGACCCGCGGAGGCGGAGATCGGCACCTGCATGGCGCCGGCTCCTTACGCGCCGGTGACCAAGGGTGGCTATACGGTGCGCCACGCCGAGCTGCCGGTGATCCCGGGGATGTGATCCCCGGGGTGGTCGGCTTCCCCACGGGGATGCGGCGGGCGCGCCCGGAACGATGCGGAAGGCAGGAGCATGACCGAGCAGGAACTGACCTGGCGGGGCACGGTGGCCCACTGGGATCGGCGGGTGTTCGACGCGGTGGCGCGACGGCACTGGCCGGGGGCCGACCGGGCGCTGCCCGCGCTCGGGCGGGCCGCGAACCACGGCGTGCTGTGGGGCGGCACGGCCGTGGCCCTGGGCCTGCTCGGTTCGCACCGGACCCGGCGGGCCGCCCTCCGCGGGGCCGCCTCGCTGGCCCTGGCCTCCACCACGATCAACACGGTCGGGAAGTGGTCGGTGCGTCGCGCCCGCCCGCTGCGCGACGGGGTGCCGGCCTCCCGGCTGCCCGCCACGCAGCCCTGGACGACGTCCTTCCCCTCGGGGCACTCGGCGTCCGCCTTCGCCTTCGCCACGGGCGTCGCCCTGGAGTCCCCGGGCCTCGGGCTGGTACTCGCGCCGGTGGCCGCCTCGGTGGCCTTCTCCCGCGTGTACACGGGGGTCCACTATCCGAGTGATGTGGCAGCGGGCGCGGCCCTGGGTGTGGCGGCCGGGTTCGTGGTCCGCAGGCTCGCCCGGAACGCCGAGGCGGCCCGGATCTCCCCGGGGGACGAGCCCACGGCCAAGGGGCTGCCCGCCCTGCCGGACGGGGACGGGCTGACGGTGGTCGTGAACAGCGGTTCGGGCACGGTGGCCACCGGCGTGGTGGACATACTCCGTGACCTGCTGCCCGAGGCCGAGGTCATCGAGTGCGCGGGCCCCGAGCTGGAGGCGGCCTTCGCCGAGGCGGCCTCCCGGGCCCGGGTCCTCGGGGTCTGCGGCGGCGACGGGACCGTCAACGCCGCCGCGACGGCCGCCCTGCGGTCGGGCCTGCCGCTGGCGGTGTTCCCCGGCGGCACCCTCAACCACTTCGCCCTCGACCTGGGCCTGGCCGGAGTGGAGGACACCTGCCGGGCCCTGGCCGCGGGGCAGGGGGTACGGGTCGGCGTGGGCCGCTTCACCCCGGGACCGGTGACGGTCGTGCGGAAGCCGGAGGACGAACACGAGGGCGAGGGCGAGGACGCGGACGGGGTCGGGGCGGAGGTGGCCCCCGGCGACGGTGTCGGGGACACCGAGCGCACGGCGGAGTGCGGGTACTTCCTCAACAACTTCAGCATCGGGGTGTACCCGCAGCTGCTGAGCCACCGGCTGCGCTGGGCCCCTCGGATCGGCAAGGCTCCGGCGGCCCTGCTCGGTGCCTGGCGGGTGCTGCGGGGCGGCCGGACCGTGCCCCTGAGGGTGGCGGGGCGACCGCGCAAGGTCTGGCTGCTGTTCGCGGGGAACGGCACCTACCACGGCACCGGTCCGACCCCCACCCGGCGGGACGACCTCGGCGAGGGGCTGCTCGACGTCCGGATCGTGCACGGCGGCGGGCGGCCCGGTCCGCGGCTCCTCGCGGCGGTGATGGCCGGCCCGCTCAGCCGCTCCCCCGTCCACGTGGCGACCCGCCTGCGGTCCCTGCACGTGTCCGACCTGCCTCCGGGGACCGCGCTGGCCTACGACGGCGAGTACGGGCGGGCCCCCTCCTCCTTCGTGCTCGAATCGCTCCCCCACGCGCTGACGGTGTACCGCCCCAGCTGACCGGGCGGGCCGAGGGCCGGGCCGGGCGCGCCTCGCGTGCCCGACCCGGCGGGGCCGCTCCCCCCTTCGTTGGACCCGCTGTCAGTCGGCGAAGGCGGGGAGGGCGAAGCGCTGCACCAGGGCGAAGCCGTCGTCGCGAGCACTCTTGGCGTTCACGGAGTACACCACCGTCCGGGAGAGGTCGCGGGTGGCGGCGAGCACCGTGTGGAAGCCGGGGCGGGAGCCCGTCTTGCCCCAGATCTCCGTGCCGTCCACCACGAGCCGCTGGAGTCCGGCGCCGTAGCTCGCCCCGGGGACGTCGGGGACGGTGAACAGCTCGCGGAGCTGCGCCGGCGGCAGCACCCGGCCCGAGAACAGGGCGGTCATCAGCCGCTCCAGGTCCGCGGTGGTGGATATCAGGTCCCCCGCCGCCTTCCGATCGGTCATGTTCCACTCGGTGACGTCCACCGTGCGACCCCCGACGTCCCCGTAGGCCCGGTGGTGCGGGCCGTGGATCCGGGGGTCCCCCGGGGCCGGGAAGCCGGAGTGCCGCATGCCCAGGGGACGGAAGAGGCGCACCTCGGCCTGGTGGGCGTAGTCGTCGCCGGTCACCTTCTCGATGAGCAGTCCGAGGACGGTGTAGTCGATGTTCTGGTAGACCTGCCGGGTCCCGGGCGGGGCCGCCGGTCCCTTCGCGACCGCGGTGGCCACCACCCGCTCGGGGGTGAGGGTGCGGAAGCGGTTGGCGTACATCTCCTCCGGGGTGTTCCCCAGGTCCGTGCCGGGCTGGAGGCCGCTGGTGAAGTTCAGCAGCTGCCGCACGGTGGGCGGGGTGGTGAAGGACGGCGGGAGGAGTCCGGGCAGGTAGCGGGTGACGGGGGCGCCGAGGTCGATGCGCCCCTCCGCGGCGAGCCGGAGCACGAGCGTCGAGGTGACCACCTTGGTCGTGGAACCGGCCCGGAAGCGGGCGTTCTCGAGCGCGGGGGCGCCGGTGCGCAGGTCGCGGACGCCGGCGGTGCCGCGCCAGCGGACCTCCCCGCCCACCCTGATGACGGCGGCGGACACGTCCGGGTCGGGGAGGCTCGTGAGGGCCGCGCGCAGCGCGTCGAGGTCCGGTCCGCCCCTCCGCTCGGCATCGGGAAGCAGCGGGGCGGAGGGGGACGTGGTGGCGTGCACGGGCGTCGCGGCGGCCGACGCGGGGAGCGCGGCGACAGGGCCCAGGACGGCTCCGGCCAGGAGGGCCACGACCGCGGCCCGGGTGGCGGCCCTCCTGCCACGACGGGCGGCACGGGTGCCCGCCCCGGCCCGGCCGGAAGCGTTGTCGGCCCCGGGCCGCTGCTCGGCTCGGGTGGCGGGCGGGTTCGTGGCACCGGAGACGGGCGGGTGTCCCTGGGCCTGACGGTTCTTCATGAAGACCTTCCCCCTCTGGTGTTCGGGGGCGGTGGCGCCTCCCGAGGTCTCCCATCCTGCGGGGAAGCGTCGCGTCGGAGATCGTCTCCGCAGAGGAGACGGACCCCGGGATCCGTCTCCGGGTCACCCCTGAGGGCACCCCCACAGGGGATCGTCGGCGACTGCCCCGGTCCCTCCGGGCACGCCTTGTGCGGCACGGGCGGCGGGCGTCCAGGACCCCTGACAGGGACGACAGGGCGGCTGAGGCGACAGGGGTGACAGGGGTGGGCGCTGAGGCCACAGGGGTGGGCGCGGCAGCGTGGTGCCGCGCCCAC